>DATBIE010000073.1:0-18944 GCA_036557105.1 Terriglobales bacterium | reverse complement strand
CGTTCTTCGATGAGTTCCGTACCGACATCACTGACAACGCTGAGCGGCAAGCACAGCTGGAGTCAGTACGTCAGAGCTATGAGCGCTGGCATGACTATTCGCGCAAAGCGATTGCGCTTGTGCAGCGACGAGATCCTGCCGCCGATTCCGTCGAATTCAATCTAACCGGCAAACAATTGATGGATGAGGTCCGCGCTCGCCAGCAGGAGTTGGTGGACCACGAGGAACAATTACGCGAGGTCCGGCTGCAACATTCACGGAACCAGGGCCGAACGCTGACATGGACATTGCTAGGACTACTCGTAGTTTTAGCATTGACTCTGCTGAATGAAACCCGCAGCAACCTTCACGCAGTAAACACGGAATATGCCGACATTTTGGAGGATCTGCGGAAGCGCTCGGCGGAACTCAGCGAGAGCCGCGAGCGTCTGGAAGTTACGCTTCGCAGTATCGGCGACGCAGTGATCGTCACCGATGCGGAAGGAAAGGTCACGTTTTTAAATCGCGTGGCCGAGCAGTTGACACAATATCCACTGAAAAACGCGCTCGGGTTGCACCTGGATGATGTGTTCCGGATTGTGAATGAAGAAACACGCAAAACGGTGGAGAGCCCTTTCGCAAAAGTTATGCGCATTGGTGGAATTGTCGGCTTGGCGAATCACACTATATTGCTGCGCGCCGATGGCACGGAAATCGCGATCGACGACAGCGGCGCTCCGATTCGCGATGACGAAGGCAAGATTTTCGGCGTGGTGCTGGTATTCCGCGATGTTACCCAACAGAAAGAAATCCTGAACACGCTGCGAACTAACGAGAAGCTGGCTGCGGCGGGAAAACTCTCAGCCAGCATCGCCCACGAGATCCACAATCCTCTTGAAACGGTTCGCAATTTATTCTTCCTGATCCGCAAGAATGCCAGCGCCGAACTGCAGAACCTTCTGAACATGGCAGAGCAGGAGCTCACGCGGGTGGTTCAGATCACAACCAACATGCTCAGCCTTTACCGCGAATCAAAGAAGCTGATTCCGCTGAAGCTCGGCGAGGTGGTCGAAAGCGTGGAGGTGCTTCTGCAACGCGCCATCCGGGATAAGCAAATTGCACTCTCAAAGGACATTCGTACCGACACGCAAATCGCCGGCTTCCCCGCCGAGATGCGGCAAGTGATTTCGAATTTGGTCAGCAACGCAATAGATGCGGTGCAGCCAGGGGGCCAGATTCGGATAACTGTTGAGAACACGCAGATGAAGGATTCCAAGACGGCTGTGGCGTTAGTGGTCCGCGACAATGGCAGCGGAATTCCAGAGAGCGTAAAGGACAAACTGTTTCAGCCGTTCTTCACAACTAAGGGGGAAAACGGCACCGGCCTGGGCTTGTGGATTACACAGGGGATTGTGTCGAAACATGGCGGGTACATCGAAGTAATGAGCGATAACTCAAACGGGGACCGTGGGACAACGTTCAGAGTAGTCTTTCCAAAATTGGGGACGGAAATCGCATCCTAAGTTCATCGAAAATGAGTTGGTTGCGCTCCGGCAATCTGCTTTAGTCCATCCGCGGGGTTCCTGATAAAAGGAATGTTCCCGCTGGGTGCGACAGGTTACGACTTTGGAGATTGTGCACCTTGAACGTGGAGCTTTTTTTTACGTGCAGGTTTGATGATACTTATTGCGAAGACTTTCCAGGTACGGCGAAGCCATAAGATCGAAGCAGATCCGTGATCGCGCTCGTCTTGATGAAACTAAGAAATGCGTTCGCCGCATCTTTGTGTTGCGAAGATTTCAGGATCACACAGGCCTGCTCAATCGGCGGGTAATCCTGGGTCGGTACCTCCACGAACCTACCTTTGCCTTTCAAGTTCGGAGCAACTGCGAGGGACAATGCAATGACTCCGGCGTCAGCGGCACCCGAAACGGCGAATGAAGCTGTCTGGGAGATGTTTTCGCCCATTACAAACTTTTTAGACAACTGCTGATAGAGCTTTTCTTTCTTCATGGCTGCAACCGCCGCCTGACCGTAGGGTGCGTGCGATGGGTTGGCGATCGCGATCTTTTTAGCAGCCGGATTTACCAACGAGGTCAGCCCCGAGCTGATGTCGAGCTTGGACTCATTCGGGACCCAGACAACGATCTTGCCGACAGCATACTCGTACAAGGTATCCGGCTCGGTCAGGCCAGCAGCTTCCAGCTTTCTGGGATAGTCGATATTGGCCGAGAAAAACATGTCAAATGGCGCGCCATTTTGGATTTGCTGCAGGAAGTTGCCTGACGAACCGTAGATCACTTTCACGCTTTTCCCGGCATCAGTTTGAAATCGGCTTGCGACTTCTTGCATCGCGGATTGCAAATCAGCTGCAGCGGCCACCGTTAAATCTTGCGCATTGACCAGAGCCGTCCACAAAACGATCAATACTGCAATTGAAAATGCCCGTCCGGTAATCATATTTCGCGGCTCCTCTGGAGCAGTTTGCTGAAGCCCATAAAATCCAATCCTTGCCGTATCAGTGAGAAATATATCCGAACTGCGGAAGTGTACGAATGAGTTGCTGAGTTCGAGTTGGCATCAGCCGGCGTGAACGCTATCAATGGATGAAACCATAGGAATGCGGCATTTTGGTTACTCTATTTCTTATGCGGTCAGCATTTTGACTCTCTGACGCCGCGGGGCATAAACTTTGTTCCCGGTGGTCCTCTCATGAAATATTGCGCGATTCTACTCGCGTTTTGTGCAGCTACGTCAGCTTTCCTCGCCGCTGACGACGAACCGCATCATCACGAGGAACTGACTGAGGCGCAGCTTGGGACAGTGCATTTCCCTTCTTCGTGCGCGGCTGCGGTGCAAAGGCCCATCGAGCGCGGCGTCGCCATGCTGCATTCGTTCTGGTATGAGGAGGCCGAAAAGGAATTTCAGCAGATCGAAAAAGACGACCCGAAGTGCGCCATCGCCCGCTGGGGCCTTGCCATGAGCCTCTGGCACCAGCTCTGGAATCGGCCAGATAAAGCTACCCTGGAACGGGGTGGCGCGGAATTGAAGCAGGCACGGTCACTCCCGGCCACTGCGCGAGAGAAGGGCTACATTGTCGCGCTGAACAAGTTTTATGCCCATCCTGGCAAGCCTTATCGGAAACGAGTCAAGGGATATTCGAAGGCGATGGGGAAAGTCCAACGGCGCAATCCTGACGACCATGAGGCAGCGGCATTTTACGCATTAAGCCTGCTGGCGGCCGAACCTGATCGCGACCCGCAGAACAGGTATCGCAAGAGGGCCGCCGCGGTTCTGGAAAAATTATTCGCCGAGGAGCCGAACCATCCCGGAGTGGCGCACTACCTGATCCACACATACGACACGCCACAAATGGCGAAACTCGGGCTACCCGCCGCGCGCAGATATGCGGAAATCGCTCCTTCCGCTCCGCACGCTCTGCACATGCCCTCGCATATTTTCGCGCGGCTTGGATTGTGGCAGGACGACATAAATTCGAATATTCGATCGATTGAGGCCACACAGAAAGAGGCCGCCGAGCACATGGGAGGGGAAGGGCACCAGTTCCACGCAATGGACTTTTTGGTTTACGCATATCTGCAGACCGGCCACGAGGTGGACGCGCAGAAGATTATTGACGAAGTGCGGGCCATGCCTCCAATGCACGACATGTACGGCATGGGATTTGATCCGCGATTCTTCGCGCTTTCGACGTTTCCAGCTGCATATGACTTGGAGCTTCATCGCTGGCATGAGGCCGCCCAACTTTCTGTGGTGAGCGGCGCTGACGACTACGATCAGTCGGTAACTTTGGCGGCCCGTGCTATCGGCGCTGCGCGGAGTGGGAATGCCGAGCAGGCGCGGAAGGATGTTGCGGAAATAGAGAACATCCATAAAAAGGTCGAACAGAATCGCAAGAAAGATGAAGGCGGGTACGACGGTATAGGTGATGAGCTGACCCAGGCGCGCGCATGGCTCGCGTTTGCTGAAGGAAAGCATGAGGAGGGGGTGCGACTGCTGCGCACAACCGTAGGTGAAGAAGGCGAAGCCGAGGCGAGTCAAGGCGTTCCGGGATACGAGATGATCGGAGACATGTTGCTCGAGAGTGGGAGCGCGGAAGAAGCGCTGGCGGCATATGAAACGTCGCTGAAGAATGACCCCGGAAGATTCGATTCGTTGTATGGGGCCGCACAGGCAGCGGAACAATCCGGAAAGCATGACAAGGCCAATGAATACTATTCCGAGCTGGTGAAGAATTGTGACGGGGCACAGTCCCAGCGCGCGGAATTAAAACATGCGCGAGAGGTTGTGGAGATGCGGGCGCGCAAGAATTGATCTGCGAGGATTGCGCGCAACAGCAGGTTCCTCAGTGCTAAAGCAGTTCGGAGGGGCATGGGACGAAAAGCGGCCCACCCTGTCTCTCCAAAAACGGGAGAGACAAGGGTGGGGCAACCGTCGGGTCAGATCACGAGTAGAGCAGGTTCCATCACTTCCCAAGTACTACGAGCTTGGCGATCAACACTCCGATCATGAGGGCAGTCCCCATCGCGGCGTTGTACTCACGGTGCTTCCAGTAGAGCTGGCGCGAGAATGAACCAGAAGTGTGCTGGTAAGCACGCCACCGGGGAAGCAAACGCGGCACGCGACTCGAGTATTCGTCATAGTCGGTGAACTGTGCGCGCAGGAATGCTTCTTCGGAAGAGATAACAGGAAAATAAATCGCCACCAGCATTGCAACTGCGATGAGCGCGATCCACCAACTCCTGGCGGCGACAATAAAGCCGCAAGCGAGCACAATTGACCCCAAATACAGCGGATTCCGCGTGTATGCGTAAGGCCCCGTCACGGTGAGCATTTCGTTCTTCTTGACGTGACCGGAGGCGAGAGCGCGGATGAATAGACCGCCACACGCGATTATCGATCCGATGGCGATGGAAAGCGCAGTTGGGCGGGCGAGCCAAATGTAAACCGCTGCGAAAACAAATCCCAGCGGAACGCGGATGCGGCGGGCGATCCTGCCCCAGCTAGGCACTGGCGTTCTCCAAGAGCTGGCGTGCAGCAGAGATCACTTCATCTGTTGTAACGCTGAGTAAACCGGGCTCGCGAACGCTGGTGTGCGAAAGCGATGTCTTGCTCGCTGGCTTGCGAAGGACAATGCTGCAGGTGCCAAACGGCCCGTTCCGGGAGGGATCCGTGGGGCCGAAGATTGCAACGGCAGGAATGCAAAGCGCGGCCGCGAGATGTAAAGGACCGGTGTCTCCGCCGATGAATAGCCGAGCGCGGCGAGTGAGCGCGATCAGTTCGGAGATCGAGCAAGAGAACGGCTGCGCCACCCCGCCGCTCGCTTCATGCACCTCCTGCGCCAGTTGCTGCTCGGCGGGTCCGTAGTTGATCAGAGGAGTTAAGCCCATCTTCGCAAGCTCCCGCGCGACGACGCCATAACAGTCCGCGGGCCACTGCTTTGCTCCCCATCCCGCACCAGGGTTGATCAGAACAATGTTCGTAGTAGCTCTCAGCTTGGCGGAGATGCTCGCTTCCGCGTTTTCGTCCCGAGGAAAGACCGGACTGCAGGTCGGCAGGGGCATTCCCGCAATAAACTCCGCCTGTCGACGATATTGGTCTATGACGTGAAGGTCAGCGGTCTCCACGAACCGCGTGTAGAAGAAGTGCGCAGGAACTTCTCTTGGATGGGCGAATCCGACGACAATTCTGGCGCCAGACAGGCGTGCAATTAATGCGGATTTCATCGCGCCCTGGAAATCCGTGGCAACGGCATACTTCTGCGCTCTAACTTCTTTTCGAACGTTCGCGATCTGCTGGCGCGTGCTTTTTGAAAATAGCGAGCTGCGCCATATTTTCGTGTCCACCTCATGCACAAAATCGACCAGCGGTCGAAGCGTAGTGCGAGAACCGGAACGCGGCGCTTTCCTGACGCAGAGCAATTCAGCCCACCGCGTTTCTATAATCCAGCCTATCCTCAAGTCCGGCAGAGCAGTGCGCAATGCTGTTACGGCACTTAACGTGTGAATGACGTCGCCCATTGCGCCAAGCCGGACGACAAGAACGCTTTCCGGCGGCGTTGCGAGGTGGTCTGCGCTCACGAGCGCCGCTGCTCCAAACGTGCAACTATCTCGGTGACGGAATGGTCTTTGGGATCTCCGACAATTTCCACGCGGCCGCCGCACTCGATCACCGTGTCACGTTCCGGCACACTTTGCGCAGTGTAATCGGTTCCTTTGGCGTGAACATCGGGGCGAATTTCGCGGACGAGGGTGCGTACGTCAGGCTCGGAAAAGACGACAACAGCGTCGACATCTGACAATGCCGCGAGTATTTCGGCACGTTCTTCCGCAGGCATGAGCGGCCGGCCGACGCCTTTGAGAGCGCGGACGGATTCATCCGAGTTGATGCCGACGATAAGCTTTCCGCCCAGCTGTTTCGCCGCGTGAAGATAGCGAATATGACCGACATGCAGTAGGTCGAAGCAGCCGTTTGCGAGCGTGATGGTTTCGCCCTCCGCACGCCAGCTCTGGACGCGCCGTTTCAACTCTTCGCGATTGAGAATCTTGCTCGACAATTCGCGGTCTTCTTTACGTTGCGGTATCTCGTTTACGGCTTGCTTGCTCAACCTTGCGAAAAAGCTGTAACCGCAGAGTTCTCGAGAACAGGCCGGAGTTCGCATAGGAAGCTAATGCGATCTCGTGACAGGCGGAGATTTCTCCACGGCTTCGATCAGCTCGCGCTGCGTAACGGTTGCCGTTCCGCGCTTCATTACTACAACGCCGCCGGCATAGTTCGCGAGGTGTGCCGCCTCTTCAGTGGTCGCGCCCGCCGCGAGGGCCGCAGTAAATGTGGCGATTACCGTATCACCTGCTCCGGTCACGTCGGCAACCTCGTCGCTGCCGAAAATCGGAATATCGACTGGCTTGTGATTGCGCGAAAACGCAACCATGCCATCGCGCCCGCGTGTAATCACAAGCGATTCCAGCTTCATGCGAGACATGATCTCAGCTCCCGCCGAGCAGAGCCGTTTCCAGTCCTGTCCGATCCTGATTCCCAAAGTTTCCTCGACTTCCGGTTCATTTGGAGTGGCTGCGGTTATCCCGGAAAACTGGAACATGCGGTGACGAGAGTCGAGCACAATGGGAAGGTTTGTGCCACCGCTGCTGTTAGCCGATGTTCTTCTTCCGCCCTTCAAAAGGCGCGAAGGAGCCTGCCCTGAGCGTGTCGAAGGACGGGGCAGCCGTAAGGCTTGTGGAGTGCGGCGGTCTCGAATCGCGTTCAGAATTTCGGGCGTTGCCGCTCCGTAGCCATAATCAGAGACGAGCAGCGCATCCGAGGCGCGCAGGTATTCACGGGTTGCGAACGCGAGTTCGCGAGACATGTGAACATCCAGTTGTCGATCAGGTTCGCGGTCGATCCGCACCACCTGCTGACGCCATGTGTGTGGCATTCCGGCAAGAATTCGGGTTTTGGTAACAGTCGCAAGATTCTTGTTCCGCAATATTCCGGTCACCGGGATTCTCTTGTGACGAAAACTGTGCAGCAACATGCGTCCTGGCTCGTCGTTTCCCACCGTCCCTACTGGTAGAACGTTAACTCCCAGATCGGCAAGGTTGTTTACAGCGTTGGCGCCTCCTCCAGGAACTATCGTCCGATCGCGGTGACGCAAGATCAGCACGGGCGCTTCGCGCGAAACGCGGGATATTTCACCGAAGACGAATTCGTCTGCAACCATATCGCCGAGCACCGTAACGGTGACACGAGGGAATCCTTCGACGATCTTGCGCAGACGCTCGGATAGCTTCGGATTTCGGTTCATAAGTTGAAACTGACACTGATTTTCTCACGCTTTGCTTCTGCGCTCGGCAACTAGGCGAAGCATGGTATCCAGGGCGTCAGCCGCGTTGATCAGCTCCATGTGCGCGCGAGCTATGGTGGCCAGGGGAAGTCTGACAGCATGTTCGCCAAGATTGATTGCGTCCTTTTCTGTCGTGATGTAACCGTCGGCCCGATGCCGATCTAAGAGTGCTACAAGGCTTTCAACATCGGCGGAGGTGTATTTGTGATGATCGCGATAGAACCTTTCCGCAACGGGTCGAATACCAAGTTGCCGCAATTGCTCAATGAACTTGCGCGGCCGGGCAATACCGCAAAATGCAACCGGGTTCCTCGGCGAAACCGCCTCAGGCAGTTGAAGTGTGCGCCGTACTCGCCAAACCCGCTTTGGCGGCGGGAAGGTACCCGGCTCAATTTCTTCCGGCAATACGATCACATCAGCGCGATGTAGTGATGAGAGAGGCTCGCGCAAGCGGCCGATTGGGAGCATCTGGTCATGCAGGTCTTCGGGCGTGAGCAGAACAATATCAAAGTCGCGCGCGAGCGAACGATGCTGGAAACCGTCGTCGAGAATGTGAAACGCGGAACCAAAGTGTCGCTCGGCATAGAGGCCCGCTTCGTAGCGGCTTTGCCCAACAATCACGGGACATTTCAGGCGCTTTGCGATCAGCAAGGGTTCATCGCCAAACTCGCGCGCTGAACCTTCGGGATTCACAGGGAGCACGCCGCGCGTCTCACGGCCGTATCCGCGTGAGAGAACGTCGAATTTGATCCCACGTTCTCTTAGCAAGTCGCCGAGCAACAGGACAAATGGTGTCTTGCCTGATCCGCCAACAGAAATATTCCCAACACTGATGACTGGGCGCGAAAGCCGGCGAGAGCGCAGGGTCCCGCGATCGTAAAGCCGATTCCGACTCGCAGCTCCAAGTCCGTAGATCGCGCTGAGGGGATTCACATGCGGTGCGCCTCTTCTACGCTGGTTGGGAGTAGTTCGCGGATCTTGGCGATAGTCAGCTCAGTAGCTCCACGTTGTGACTGGAACGTGTCAAACGCACGGCGGCCGAGGGCGCGCCTGTCGTTTTCACTCGATAGAAGACTCATTACTGCGTAACTGAAACGTGAGCAATCGACAATCCGAACTGCGTCATTTCGCCTGAACATCTCCACAATATCTCGGAAGTTTTCTGTGTGCGGGCCGACCAGAATCGCCACGCCGTGTTGCGCGGGCTCGAGGATGCTATGGCCTCCACGTGGGACAAGGCTTCCCCCCACAAACGCGATGTCGGCCAGCGAGTAAAGACTGGCAAGCTCGCCAATTGAGTCAATCAGGAGAACTCTGCCGGACATCGGTTCGCTCTTCCATGCCGAACGCTTTGTGAATACGACGCCGGCTTCCTCGAGCAAGTTCGCGACCTGCTCGAAGCGCTCGGGATGCCTTGGGGCAAGCAGTAGAACAGCACATGGAAACTGATCGAGGACAGCCTTGAAAGTATTCAGCAGCGGCGATTCTTCGCCATCAACTGTGCTTCCGCAGACGAGCACCGGGCCGGCGCCGGACGATTTCAGCGCTGAGCGAAGCTGATTGACAAACGGGGCAGCGGCGGTCGCGGGGACGTCAAATTTCAGATTGCCTCCTACAAATATCCTCTGCGCCGGCGCTCCGATCTCTGTCAACCGGCGTGCATCCTCCGCAGTTTGAGTGAGGAACAAATCGATGTTCCTTAGCACGTGAGCGAGCAGAAACCGCCAGCGCCGATAGCCGGGGAAGGAGCGATCGGAAATGCGCGCATTCACGACCGCAACCCGGACCCGGTGCAATTTTGCCACGCGCAGGAAGTTTGGCCAGAACTCAGTTTCGGCAACGACGATCAGCTCTGGCCGAAGAGCTTCGAAGTATCGTTCTGCGCTCGATTTGAAATCAAATGGAAAATAGAAGACGTTCTCTGGGCCGAAGCGGTTTCCGGCGAGTTTCTGGCCCGTATCGGTTGTGGTGGAGACCACGACGTTGTGTTCGGGATAGTCCTGGCGCAATCGTCGAATCAGTTCGCTGACGGCGAGCACTTCGCCAACCGAAACTGCGTGCACCCAGATCGAGGGTTTCGAGCCTCTCCGAAGGCGTGGGGGCAGGAATCCGAACCGCTCCCCGAGTCCACGGCGATACTTTCCGTGGCGCAGCATTTCGAAAATCCAATACGGAGTTCCGAGCAGCAACGCTAACGCAAGCAATGCACTGTACAGGAAATACATTCTTGCTGAGTCATTCTAATCGTATCGTCAGGCGGTTGGAGTATGCCAAGATTTGAAGTGTACGACGAAGGAACTGTTGCACTGGCGAATGGCAGGGCTGGAACGACTACCACTCCCCCGTTTTCATCAGCTTGCGGATTTTGCGCTTCATAAGATCGCGTTTGAGGGCGCTTATATGGCCGATGTAGAGCTTTCCATCGAGATGATCCGTTTCATGCAGGAACGCGCGGGCCAGCAATTCCTCACCGGTTTTCTCAAACCATTCTCCGTTTAGATCCTGCGCGCGAACTGTAACTTTATTGGCCCGAGTGACCTGCTCGCGAAATTCTGGAATGCTGAGACAGCCCTCGCTCTGGGTCTGCTTGCCTTCTTTGTGAATGATCTGCGGGTTCGCAAGTACGAGCTTCGCGTTAGGGTCTTCTTTGAAGGTCACGTCGATCACGGCCAAGCGCTTCGAAATTCCGATTTGCGGAGCGGCCAAGCCCACGCCTTTCGCCTCATACATCGACTCAAACATGTCATCCACGAGCTTTTTGAGCTCGTCACCAAATTCGGTGACCGGCTCGGCAGGTTTTTCAAGAACAGGATTTCCGTACTTCACGATGGGATAGATCATTGTTCGTCAGTCGTTGGTCGCGGTCATTGGCCTTGGCTGGCTAGAAATCCCTTAGTTGCTGAAGATATGCTTTGAAATTTCTCAGCGTTTCGATCATTGAGTCGCCGCCGAATTTTTCCAGAGCCGACCTGGCGAGGGTCAGCGCAACCATTGCTTCGCCTGCAACACCGGCCGCCGGCACAACGCAAACATCCGACCGCTCATAAGCCGCCTTTACCGGTTCACGGCTGGCGAAGTCTACAGATTGTAACGGACGGCGCAAAGTGGAAATCGGCTTGAGATAACCACGCGCACGAATTTCCTGGCCATTAGAAATCCCGCCTTCAATTCCGCCGGCATTGTTGTGCGCGCGTGTGAATCCAGCAAAGCTCGAACCGAGCTGGTAGCCGATTTCGTCGTGAACTGCCGACCCGGGCGCATAGGCTGCCGTCACTCCCGCGCCAATTTCAACTGCCTTTACCGCCTGCAGAGACATGACTGCGGCGGCGAGCTGCGCATCCAGGCGTTCGTCCCATTGTGCGTATGTACCCAGCCCCGGCGGAACGCCATGAGCTACGACTTCGAAAACCCCGCCCACCGAATCGCCGGTCCGCAGGACTTTGTCGACCTCCGCTTTCATTCGCTGCTCGGATTCGGGCTCAGCGCAATTGAGCAAGATCTGCTCGCGGCTGCAACTCTGTTTGATCTTCTCCCATGAGATTTCGTCTTTGACGTTTGCAGCGCCGACGGCTACAACGTGGCTAAGTACCTCGATGCCCAGCTCCAGTAAGAAGAGTTTCGCCAGCGCTCCGATCGCGACACGCGCGGCCGACTCACGTGCCGAAGCCCGTTCCAGCACATATCTTGCTTCCGAAAAGTTGTACTTGAGCGCTCCCGCAAGATCCGCGTGGCCTGGACGAGGGGACGCAACGCGCTTGTGCAATTTAGGATCACCGGCTTCGACCGGAAGCTGCTCCTGCCAATTTTTCCAATCCCGGTTCTCAAGCAGCATTGAGATTGGCGAGCCGATTGTGCGCCCATGCCTCACACCGGAAAGGATTCGCGCATTGTCGCGCTCGATTTTCATCCGTCCGCCGCGACCGTAGCCCTGCTGTCTGCGCCACAACTCATGGCCCACAATATCCTGCGAGATCTCAAGGCCGGCGGGCAGGCCGGAAATAAAGGCTACAAGGGCTTCGCCGTGCGATTCCCCTGATGTGAAAAATTTCAGCATCTACTCGGATTGTATCCGATGCTTCAGTGTAGCCGAGCAGCCGGGCAAACCCGGAACTCCGACCTTCATCCAAGCTAAGCCGAATCGTATTCGGTCATGGGAGAGCCTGATTGCTAAAATGAACCTCAAGCGTTGATCCCAACCTCGGTTCCACTGAGCCTTTGCGGCATTCATGTAGTGTTCCCAGGTTTCTATTGAGGTGAATCGTCGTGCCTTCCAGAGCTGCAGCAAAGCGGCAAATGACGGAAATCCCGAATTCGCGAGCTGCCGAGTCCTCCCTTCAACTTCTGAAGGGAGAAGAGGAGGAGCGCCGCCGCATCAGCCGGGAACTGCACGATGAAACCGGCCAGGCGCTTATGGTGTTGCGCTTTCATTTGGAGATGCTGGCCGGAGATAGTTCGACCCGCGGGCAGAGAGCGAAGGTACAAGAATCGCTTGAAGTGCTGGATCGCACGATCGAAGGGTTGCGAAGGATTATTGCCAGATTGTCACCTCGCGTGCTTGAGGAACTCGGATTGTTGGCGGCGATTCGTCGTCAGGCACAGCAGCTCAAAAATCAGATGAGGATCAAGGTGCATCTTGAGCTTCCTGAAAACATCGCGGCTGTCGATCATGACATCGAAGTGGCTTTGTACCGGTCGGTGCAAGAGGCGTTCCATAACATCGTGAAACATTCACAGGCACAGAATCTCTCTGCAAAGCTGGAAACAGCCGGGGGGAAAGTTCTCCTCGATATCGAAGACGATGGTGTAGGGCTTCCCGGCCGCAATGCCCACGAACGCGGATTTGGTCTGACGGGGATGCGCGAGAGGGCGGTTGCACTGGGAGGATCGATGATCGCTCATTCTCGTCGCGGGCGAGGAACTCACATTCGCATCGTTTTGCCATGTGTTCTGCAACCGAACCAGGAGGCACGAAGCAGCTCGCGACCGGTGCGGCGTGTTGCCGCCGCACGGGCCAGTTGATCCTCTGAATATGTCCATCCGGTGTCTGATCGTTGACGACCATACTCTCTTCCGCGAGGGACTGCGACGTGTTCTCGAGAGCGAGTCTGATATTCAAGTCGTAGGCGAGGCGCGCGACGCTTCGGAAGCCATCGAGCAAGCGCAAGCCCAAAAACCTGACGTGGTGCTCATGGACATCGGAATGCCCGGCCTTTCAAGTTTTGAGGCTTCCCGTCGGATCACTCGCGAACTGCCAGGACGGCGCGTCATCTTTCTTACCATGTACGAGGACGAAGAATATCTGTTGCAATGTCTGGACGCGGGAGCGTCGGGCTACATCCTGAAAGATGCGCCGGCCCCACGATTGATCGGCGCGGTACGCGATGTGAATGCAGGAAGAAAATACTTAAGCCCGCAGGTCCTGGGAAAGCTCGTGGATGATTTCCGCTCGCGGTCTACGACCGGAATGGCGCGCGGATCAACGCTGACTCCGCGCGAGCGCGAGGTGATCAAGATGCTGGCGGAAGGAAATTCCGTCCGCCAGATCGCCAGCATTCTGGGATTGAGCGTTAAAACTGTGGAGGCGCACAAGTTCAATCTGATGCGCAAACTCAACATCCACAACAAAGCACAGCTCGTCACCTACGCCATTCAGAAAAAAATTGTGAAGATGCCAGCCGGAGCATAACTGCTCTTCCGCGGATTCCTCACTTCATCTCAAAAAGCCTTTAACCGCAGAGCACGCCGAGATTCTCCGGGCTCGCCGAGAACTTCTCACTGATCTCGCGAATTTTCTCTGCAATCTCTGCGGTCAAATCTTTTTGAGCGCCTTACTTCAAGAGCTTCTAACCGCAGAGCACGCGCGAGATTCCGCTGAGTCCGCTGAGAACTTCTCGCCCTGATCTCGTCCACTTTCTCCCGCGATCTCTGCGGTGAAATCTTTTTCGAAATCGCGCCGATCTGCAAGCTCGACGCGAAAGCATGCTCGATGAGATCACCAGATGACCCGATCATCACATCGCCCGATTCAATGTTCCCTGTTGATAACTCGTCTTAAATGCAAGAAAGATGTTGACAATGGATGTGATAGACCGCAATATCTGGAATCAGTGATGCTGCTGATGGCAACGTCGGCAGAGATCATTCGGTAAATGTTCCTGTGTAACGAGGGAAAATCGTTCAGGAGGGAATGATGCCAGCAAAGAAAAAGGCTGCCAAAAAGAAGAAACACTAAGTACGTGAGAAGAACTCACGAAAGAGTTTTGTAAGCCTCTCGATAAAATTTCGAGAGGTTTTTTATTTTTGCCCCAAGTAGTAGTTGTAGGGCAGAGCCGGATCGTGCTAGAAACAGCAATAGCGGCGCACCTTCAAGCTAGTACGCCGCCAGGCGGACCGCATGAGTGCTACCAAGCTGAAGACCAAGGTATCCAGGTCAAGCGAAATTCTGGTTCCAGATAAACTCTATTTCCGTATTGGAGAAGTTTCGCGCCTGTGCCGGCTCCCGGCTTACGTTCTCCGATTCTGGGAAACTGAATTTCCGCAACTCAAGCCGGTCAAAAGCAGCACCGGACAGCGAATGTACCGTCGCAAGGACGTCGACGCGGTGCTTCGGATCAAGAAACTGCTCTACGAAGAAGGGTTCACCATTGCGGGCGCGCGCCAGCAACTGCGGGCCGAAACCAAACCGGAGAAGAACCAGGTTCCCTTGCCTTTTCCCACCCATTCGGCTGCGGACCTGAGGCGCATCCGGCACGGCTTGCAAGAAATACTCGGAATGCTAGCGCCGCGGCACTGAGCGCGGACAGTTTTCCTACCGGCTGCACTACGTTTTCGATAGTCGGGTGGCTATTTCCGAAATGTTGTTCTCTTGGAAGAGCCTTATCCCTGCAATTCCACTCACGCCCCCTTCCATGCACAGGGATGCGTTCTCGAGAGTAACCCCGCCGAGGGCGAACACAGGAACGCGTTGCTTGCAGATTTCTCGCAATTCATCTACTCCGGCCGCTTTCGATCCTTGTTTCTGAAATACCGGGCCGAAGACAACAAAATCAGCCGAGGCCTCTTTCGCCCGAATTACCTCCACCTCGCTGTGGCAAGAAACTGCGAGGACAGGTTTGTCATTTCGCCCGGCTCGTCGCCAGATCGTCCTTACTTCATCGGGAGAGATGTCGTCTGATCGGAGGTGAACTCCAGCCGCGCGTACGGCAAGAGCGACATCGGCCCGTGAATTAATAAGCAGGCGTGCCTTGCTTCCAGAGCTTTCAACTACGCGAACCACTTCCCGTGCCAGTGATTCCAGTTCCCGACCGGAGAGGTCCTTCTCACGCAACTGAACATAATCGACTCCCGCGCGAGCCGCCTCGGCGATCTTCTGTAGCAAACGCTCTCGTCGCTGAGTTTCGTTGCCGGGAAACTGAGCGCGATCGGTGATGTAGTAGAGGAGCAAGTGGTTCGTGGTTCGTGACCCGTGGTTCGTAACCCCACCCTTCGTCAAAAACAGGCGAAAGGGTGGGGCAACCCATGTTGCTACTATTTATTCGTTGATCGCCAGCCACCAATCACGAATCAGTAGCCACTGCTTTATGGGTTCGTCTTCGCGATTTCGGGAACGACTCCACCCACTCGCTTCGGTCTATCGGGGCCAAGATGGTACTTGATCAAACCGTCGCGAAGAAACTCGAAACCTTGCTCCGGGGTGTCAACGATTTTAAAGAGCTCGAGGTCTTTCGGTGAAATCGCTGCGGCATCGACCATTGTCTGGAAATTTATGAGCCGCTCCCAATATTCGCGCCCATAAATCACGACCAGGATCTTCTTTGCGAGCTTCTGCGTCTGCGCCAGCGTCAGAATTTCAAAAAGTTCGTCGAGCGTGCCAAAGCCGCCCGGAAAAATCACCAGCGCTTTCGCGAGATAGGCGAACCAGAACTTGCGCATGAAGAAGTAGTGAAATTCAAAGTTGAGCGAAGGGGTTATATAGGGATTCGGATACTGCTCAAAGGGCAAGCGAATATTCAGACCGACTGTTTTTGCACCCGCCTCTCTGGCTCCACGGTTCGCGGCTTCCATAATTCCCGGGCCACCTCCGGTTGTGACGACGAACCTGCGCCTGCGGGCAGGAATCTGAGAGGCCCACTGGCTCAGCAAGAACGCCATACGTCGAGCATCTTCGTAGTATCGGGCCATATCCACACCCGCCTGTGCCAATTTTCGTTGGCCATCTTCGTCGGAGGGACGCAATCCCTGCATGGTCTTCTTTGCATCGTCAAGACAGTGAAACCGGGCCGAACCGAAGAACACTACAGTGTCCTGGATTTGCTCCCGTCGAAAGCGCGCCAGTGGCTCGGAATACTCGGAGATAATGCGCAGGACTCTTCCGTCCGGGCTGTTAACAAAATCCGGGTTTTCGTATGCCAAGGGAGCAATCTTGAGAGGTGGCTTGGTCATTGTGTCTGATTTCTTTCGGATAAGTAGTCAGTGGCTGGCGAACGGTGGTCAGTTGCTCGTGACTCGTGGCTCCCGTCTAGTACTCACTCCCTCGCCTCATGATAGTGAATCGCTTCCCAGAAACCTAACCAGAGATCCAGAATGCCCAGTCCACTGGCTATTCCCCGGACGAAACCGTTCGAAACAAAGTCACGCAACCCAGGGTGCATGAGCAGCAAAGGATTGTCCGTCCACTTCGGCGTCCAGGGGAGAATTATGAGCAACACGCCAAATGTGGCGCACATAGTTACAAACAACAGGGCCCGAATGCGCCAAAGCCATACGACCCAAACACTGTGCCTTCCTTGCTCCGCGCTGGGGGCACCTTGGGGGAGAGATTCACCTTCGATTGAAGCCCGATTCGAGGATACTTCGGAAGGCGGAACGACTCGCGAGTCCGTATTCACTCCCGGCTCCCATGTGGTGGCTTTCCGGGAGAAGTCCAATTCCCACGCATCTACACATTTTACGACCGGAGAGCCTTGATTCGCTCGGCAACATCGCGATAGTCGATGTTGCTGCTATATACCTCGAGGAAGTTGCTAAGCGCGGCAGGATTATTGCCGGCGCTCTCGAGCGAAGAAGCGAGTTCGTAATGTAAGGCGGTGCGCGCTTCCTGGTCCAGACCCGGGATCTTGAGTGCCTTCTCATACCAGCGCGCAGCGACTTCGGGCACTTCCTTGTCGAGGAAGCACTGCGCAAGCCATGTATATGCCTGGATGACATGCGGGAATGGGTGTCCACGCTCGACGTACTGACAGACTTTCTGCAGTTCGCCGATGGCTTCGTCAAGCAGCCCCATTTCTCGGAAGGCTACGCCCAGATTGTAGTGCGTCTCGGGATCTTCGTCCGCGGTGGCCGCATCGTGCTCGAGTTCCTGCTTGAGCTCACCAAACATGCTTGAGAGATCGACGCTTAAAGAAGTGTCCATCTTCTGTGGCGGAGCAGATGTTTGCGGCGGCATTGGTGACTGCATTACGGATTCGTGCGAACCGACCGACGCGGCAGCGGCTCGAACGGTCGGAGCTTCGGTCCTCGCGCGAGCAGTTACGACTCCTGGTGTGATTTTGGGTGGAGCAGGCGGTTTTGCGGCTGCCGGAGGCTGGACCGGGATTGGTGCAGCCGAAGGCGGCGCGCTCTCGGCCGGTTCCTCCGCAATAAAGTCGCTGCCCAGGGAAGCTTCAAGATCGGCGACAAAGGCATCGAGAGTTCCCGGAGCGAAATGGGATGCATGTGCTGCCGCGGGTTCTTCTTGAACTTCCTCGGCCGCAGCGGGAGCCTCAACTTCTTCCGATATTTCCGCTGCATCGGCGGCAGCTGTTGAATGCGCTTCATGGCCGGGCCAGGGCTGCGGATGTGCAATCGCTGGGCTTGGAGTCCCGATAGTCTTCTGAGGCGGTGGTTCAACCGCATCGATCTCAACGGTATCTTCCTGAGAAACTGCGGGTTCGGCAACCTGAACGCCAAGCTGCTTTGCCGAATCAATCCCGAAGCGTAACACTGCTAATTCGGGAGCGCCGGGTGCGAGCGCTTCCAACTTATCCAACAGCTGTTCGGCCTGAGCTGTCATTCCCTGGCCGAGATAGAAACGGACTTCCTCAATCGACTCTTCAAGATTTGAAAGCGGGGCTGGTGCCGGTGACTTTTGGGCCGCTGCCGCCTCGACTACCGCAGGCTGCTCGACAACAACTGGAACGTCTTCGGATTCAGCGGCAGGCGCAGATTCGGCTGGCGCCTCAACTGAAAAATCTTCCTCCCAGCTATTCGTCGTATCCTGTCCGGCGGCAGCATCAGACGGTGGCGAAATCGAGAATTCTTCTGCCGCAGGAGCGCCCGAAGCCACCGCTCCTCCTCCAAAGAAAACTCCTGAAGGAGTTGAAGCTGCGACTTGGGGCTCAACGGCCGAATGACCGGAGTCTTCCCCGATGTGCTCAGAAGCCGGAGCCGAGATTTCAAATTCCTGAACGGCCGCTGCCGCAGCATGAACCGCGGGGGTTGTTGCTGGCGCAGGCGAAGACACGATTGCAGGTGTAGTTCCCAGGGGCGAGCTGCGCTGTTCGTATTTTTGTGCCAGATCCCTGTAGCGCGAGGCTTCATCCGCGAGGCCTGCATCGTGATAAATACTTTCCAGAGTACGGCAGCACACGGCGGCTTCGCCGAAACGTCCGGCGCGCGTGTGCAAGGCCGCAAGCTTCTGGTTCAGGCGTAAGTCGCGCGGCGCTTTGGGGAGCGCCTTAATCAAAGGATCCAATGCCTTTGCCGGCATGTTGTAGGAAATGAACAGGTCCGCATCGGTCAAAGCCGCTTTGATCGCCAGTGCGACGTCGTCATCATAGCGTTGCTCGATCGGCGGCGCGGTGGCCTCAAGTTCGTCGACCAGCGAAGCGCCTTCTTCGGGTGTAATAAGTTCCGGAGCGCCCGCGCCCCCGCTTCCAAGCTTTTCGGTGATCTGCTGATAATTACTGGCATGCATCTGGTTTGCGGGCTCCAGTTGCATCAGTCTTGAGTAGTACTCGCGAGCCTTCTCCAGCTCTCCGGATTGCACGTAACCGTGCGCCAGCAGTTCGTAGATATCGGTGAACTGGGTCGTGTCCCCGCCCTTTTGAAAGATTGCGAGGATCTT
>DATBIE010000072.1:0-26563 GCA_036557105.1 Terriglobales bacterium | reverse complement strand
GCAACACGCTTGACTGGCGCATCGAGATGCTCGAATAGTTCGCCCGCAATTCGCGCGGCGATCTCCGCACCGTACCCCCAGCTCAACGTGTCTTCGTAGGCGACGATGACGCGGCTGGTCTTCCGGATCGAAGCCGTTATGGTCTCCCAATCGTAAGGGTTCAACGAACGCAAATCGATTAATTCGATTTTGAGTCCCTGCTCGCGATCGAGTTTCTGTACCGCCTGCAGCGCACGCGGAACTACCGCACCATAGGTGATTACGGTGAGATCTGTTCCGGGATGAACGATTTTTGCCTTCCCGAACGGAATCATGTAATCCGGTCCAGGATATGCGGCTCTTCCGTAAGTCTCGCGATAAAGCCGCTTGTGCTCGAGAAACATGACCGGATCGTCACAGCGAATCGCGGTACGCAACAACCCTGCAGCGTCAAGTGCGTTCGACGGAAATATGACGCGCATACCAGGTGTGTGCGTGAAGATACTCTCGCCACATTGGGAGTGATAGATCGCGCCTCCGGTCAGGTATCCCCCAATTGCGACTCGAATTACGCATGGCGCCGAAAAAGCTCCATGAGACCGCCAGCGGATCGTGGGGAGCTCGTTCCGAAGCTGCATCATCGCCGGCCAAATGTAGTCAAAGAATTGGATTTCGGCGACCGGTTTCAGACCGCGTATTGCCAAACCAACTGCGTGACCGACAATGCTGGCCTCTGCAATCGGCGAATTGAATACGCGCTCGGATCCGAAATCACACTGCAGACCTGAGGTCAATTTAAAGACCCCGCCCTTCCCCTTCACCATCTTCTGCCGCAGATACTCCTCGCGGCTGCAGTCGGCAACGTCTTCGCCAAAGATCACGATGCGTTCGTCGCGCTTCATCTCATCGCGCAGCGTCGCATTGATGAGATCAGCCATTGTCTTTGGCGCCGGCTTCTTCTCGGATTCTTGTGTAGTTCGAGCGCTCTCGCCCCCGTTGACCTGAGTATCGAATGCCGCCGAGGTCGGATCGAGATCGGGAGAATACATATACTCTTTTATCTTCTCCGGCTGCGGTAAAGGCGCCGCGAGCACGCGGTCCACTGCAGCCTGCAATTCGTCGTCTACTTCTTTCTCAATCCGGTTAATTCCCTTCTCATCGAGAATGCCATCCCGAATCAGAAACAACTGCATGCGCGAAATAGGATCACGGGCGGCATCACGCTGTCGTTCGACATCGGGCCGGTAAAGCCTTTCATCATCGGACAAGGAATGCGAATAGGGGCGGATTACATGCGCGTGGATAAACGACGGGCCTACGCCGGCGCGGCAATGCGCAACCGCACGCGACAAAGCGCCGTAGCTGACCACCGGATCGGTCCCATCGATTTCTTCAAAGTGAAAGTTAGGAAAGCCGGAAACTAATCGCGAAATATTTCCACCCGCCGTCTGCACCTCAACCGGAACGGAAATCGCATAGCCATTATCTTCAACCAGAAAAATGATCGGCAGACGCAGATTTGCCGAGGCATTCATCGCCTCCCAGAATTCACCTTCGCTGGTCGTTCCATCCCCAAGCGACACGTAGGTGACCTCGTCTCCGCGAAATTCGACGTCTTTGAATTCGCGATAGTCGCCGGTGGCCTTCTGCCCGGCATTCGGGTGCAACACGAAATAGCGGCTGGCCTCTGCGCATCCGACCGCGTGAAGAATCTGTGTGCCGGTGCAGGAAGATTGCGTGACTATATTCAGCCGCTTGTATCCCCAGTGCGAGGGCATCTGCCGCCCGCCAGAACTGGGATCGTCAGCCGCGCCCACCGCTCCAAGTAGCATCTCTTCCGGAGTTGCTCCGAGCGCCAGGCAAAGCGCGCGATCGCGGTAATAGGGAAAGAACCAGTCGTATCCGGGTTTTAGGGCGAACCCGGCGGCAGCTGTAACGGCCTCGTGTCCTGCACCGGATATCTGAAAGAAAATTTTCTGCTGGCTCTTGAGCTTGATCTCGCGGTCATCTAGGCGCCGCGAGGTGTACATCAGTCGATAAATGTCTATTAGCTGCTGGCGCGAGAGGCCTTCGTAAGTCTTGCCTGCCTTATTTGCCTCAGCTACAGCGCCGGATTTTCCGTGGCTCCGGGTAGGCATTCGTAAGTTGACGCAAGTTGGATTGACAGCGCCGGGGCTATTGTAAACCAGCCAAGAGGCGTGAGCTATCAATTGTCAGGTGATGCAGCTATTAGTTGCCCTTCAACGACCGGTAACCGCATGACCGTTGGCCCGCAGGGCTGAATGCTGAGTGCTGTATGCTGACTCCATGCCCCGCTTCAACCGCGAATTCGATCCGAAATCAATAGAGCTCGTGATTTTCGACCTCGATGGCACGCTGATCGACTCGCGGCTCGATCTCATTCATTCCGTGAATGCTACGCTCAGGCATTTCAAACGGCCGGAACTGCCAGGTGAAGTCGTCGCTTCCTATGTTGGAGACGGAGTCTCCATGCTGGTACGTCGCGCATTGGGAGATCCAGATGACGAGCAATTTCTAAAGCAGGCGATAGAGTACTTCCTTGAGTACTATCGCGAACACAAGCTCGATTACACCCATGTTTATATCGGAATTCCGGAGGCGCTGACGCAGATCCAAGCCAATGGATCGCGGCGCAAACTTGCCGTACTTTCCAACAAGCCTGTGAATCCCGCTCGAGCGATCGTTGAAGCCTTAGATCTGGCAAAATCGTTTGTCCGCGTTTACGGCGGGAACAGCTTTGAAACAAAAAAACCTGACCCGCTCGGTGTCGAAACGCTACTGCGCGAGACTGGAACAGTTCCGGGCAACGCAATGATCATCGGCGATTCGTCGATCGACGTACTGACTGGACGAAACGCGGGAATTGCGACCTGCGGCGTGACCTACGGGTTCGCGCCTCATACATTGTGCGAGGTCCCGCCGGATGTCGTAGTTGACAGCCCGCAGGAACTCGCAATGCTCTTCTCGTAATGCATGCTTCTCTGTGCTCTTTTTGGTTAACGCCTTCTTCGGGCTCTTCCATTAGACTCGGCGAAGGATGAACAACACGCACCGGAGCTTCACGCCTGCCGAACTCCGCAAGCTGCGCAGTCTCAAAAATCCTTACGGAATCCAGCGATTCCTGGACGACCAGCCGTACCACCTGGCAGACACAGCGTGGTCTCCACGCCGGGTGCTTCACGAAAATAGCTCACATTGCTTCGAAGGAGCGCTATTTGCGGCAGCGGCCCTTCGCGCTAACGGATATCCACCGCTCGTCATCGATCTGGAAGCCGAGCACGATACCGACCACGTCATTGCGGTCTACAAGCAGAACGGCCATTGGGGCGCGGTCGCGAAGTCGAATTACACCGGCTGCCGCTATCGCGAACCTGTGTATCGAAGTTTGCGTGAACTGGCAATGAGCTATTTTGAGGTGTATTTCAACCTGCGACGCGAGCGTACGCTGCGTACTTTTTCTAATCCCGTCAACCTTTCACGATTCGACCGTAGAAGCTGGATGACCACGAATGAGCCACTTTGGTTCGTTGCAGAATATCTTTTCACGATCCGTCACTTCCCGCTGCTGACACCACAAATGAAGCGTCAGCTACATAGGCTCGACGATCGCTCGTTCCGCGCGGGATGTTTAGGCAGAGCCGAGAAAAAAGCTACTTAGGAATACATAGATTGCGAACGTGGGGAGCCGACCCATATGGACATCAGAGTGGAAGGACAGAATTAGAAATTGAACGCCAAGCCGCCGCGAACCGCGCGCGCCGATTGCACAAGATAAACTGTGCGACCGTCCTGGCCGAAGACCGGAACATATCCTTGAGCGAGAAGATTCCGGATTTCAACAACGATGTCCATGTGTCCGGGCAGCGAGCGAGTGCAAGGCACTGGTTGGCGGAAAAACACGTTTAGGAAGGGTTCGGCCTGTCCGGGCGAGGCATTGAACATATCAACGGATGTCAGTGCGCGGCCACTGGTCCAGCCATAGGAGGCTACCCAGCGGGTCTTCGTGTGTGGCGTCGTGCCACTCAGCTTGGCTGCAATTGCGTGCCGGTTTCTGGTTACGCTGTGATCGCGAACATTCTCCAGCGTCATTTTGTCGCCGTCGATGTCGAGTACACCGCCATAGCTGTAATTCAAAGTCGCAGAAACATCATCAGCAAGCTTTTGCTGCAGCACGAGACGGAACCCGCGCGTGTCCAGGTTTCGGCCTTCATAACTGAAAGTTCCCGAGTACACGTCCGGTAAAACATCGCCGGTGCTGGACTCGAATTCACCGACTCCGGTCAGTGCAGGATCTACCAGGCGATCAGAATAAAACGCGGCTTGCATGCTGGTGTTGCCTTCGCGATGCGATACCGCAAGCTCCTGATGGTGGGCGCGTTCAAGAGCCGGGTTATATCCGGTCATACTGACTCGAGGGTCAGATTCACTCAGGTCGGCGGGCGCGGTCTCGAATCCTTTGTCCGCACGACTGTCGGGACGCGAACTCGAGTAACGGTACTCGACAATGGTATCCGGCGAGAGATGTGCCGCTACTGAACCGAAGGGCCGGAACGCCGTTACCTTGCCCATAAACTGAATCGTCTGCAGCTCGCTCCCGAATTTCAGTTCGAGCACGTCGCCGAGAGCAACGTCATCAGAGGTCGTAAGGGCAAGCGCCTCGAGCTGCGCATTGCGCATTCCCAGGTCGGGCGCGGCCAGCCGGCGCATTGTAAGCGCAACTTCCGGCGTCGATCCATTTGCCATGCGGTGCTTGTATGACGTGCGGAGGACTGCATTCGGAAGCTGTGGGCCATAACCAACATTGCCGTTGAAAGTCAGGGTGCCGCTGGAGAAGATCGATTTCTCAACCAGGAAGCCAGTGCTCATCTCAGACAACGAGCCGAAGCCTTGGGATGATGCCCCAGCTACAAAAGAGAGCGTACCTTTCAGGTCAGGTGATGCGGATTTATCTGCCACCATGACCGGAGAGCCGTCGGGCAATATCCGCAGTACCGGCCGCTCTGCAGCCGATCGCAACACCCAGTCCCAATCACCATCGTCAGCACTGCCGCGTCGCGGCGTGATCTGCAGCGCGTCGAAAATGGTTGAGAGCGTCAAGTTCACCAGAACACTTGCGCCTGCTTTAACGTTAATCTTTTCTCTTAGCGTTGGAAGGAATGATGGTGCAGAAGCCTTGACTGTGTACGTCCCCGGCAGCAGGCCCACGGCGCGAAAGAATCCCTTGTCGTCCGTAACTAAGCGGAATGTCTGGGATGCTGCGCCGAGCACTTCGACCACGGCCCCGATCTGGGGAGTTCCGCTCGAAGTGCGGATATAGCCAGCAATCGTAGCGCCCCCATCGGCACACCACGACGGAAGTGTCAGCCCAAACGCAATCACGAGATAGCCGAGCTTACTTCGCATGAGTGCTCAGTACCATTACTCGACTGAAAATGTCGCCGTAGGATCTACGGTCTGCTTGGAAATATTATCGCTTACCTTAATCTGAATACGGTAAACACCTGGGTCTAAATTCGCGGCCTGGACGGCTTTCTGCAAAGTGACCTGATCGCCTACGTTCCCCATTTTCTCTGACGATTCCACCGTGTGCACCACTTCTTTGTTCGTGGTCGCATTCACGATGTCGTACTCAAAAGTCGCGGATGGCTTGTGGGTCTTGTCGTCAACGCTGAGATTATAAACCTGCATCCAGAAATTTACCTTCTGGCCACGCTTAAAGCTTGCTGGCTTTCCATTTGCAGGCGCAACTCGCGGGCGGACCTTCGTTTGACCAATCACGAACATTCCCGTGCCCACACTGTTGGTCGGGACCGGCTCAACATCATCGGCTACTATCAAAGATGAGTTGGCCAGTTTGTCGTCCGAAAACTCGGGCACAATAATACTCTTGCTCATAGTACCCATGCGGTCGCCGTTAATGTCCTTCAGCACGACATCGAGCCGATAGCGTCCGGGCCTGAGAGGAACGGCTTTCCAATAGATTTTCGAATTGTCCACTTCCTTGGGCAATAACTCCGGAGGAACATCAGCAACCACTGTGTCCTCGAAAGTCTGTGCCACCCGCCCCGATAACGTCGTCAATCGGCCAAAAATATTGACCACGCCGTGTTCAACCCCATCTTTGTTGTTGAACGTGATGTCGCGGTTCTTCAACTGAATGGTGATCGGAACCAGCACCGTGTCGCCCGTGATCTTCACAAAGTCAGTGCGCACTTCGAACGGCATCGAGTTGTACTCAATCTTGTGCCGGACAACCTCTTCAAGGTCCTTGAACTTTATAGTCGGCGCCGCGTTCAGTTTTGCAAACTGCTCTAAACGGTCAAATTCTTTTGCCTGTAGGTTGCTGGACATCGGCCCCGCGCCCAACTGTTCAAGCCCTCCATTGAAGCGGTCCGCCTTGGTAGACATTCCCATCTGTTCGTACAACGTGAGTCCGGCGTTGGGAACGTTCTTCAACGCGTCCTTTTCGCTGCGATCCATCGTCATGTGGTAGTCGCCGCACATGCAGGTATCGACGAACTCGATAATGATCTCTTGTCCGATTCCCTCGATGTATCGATAGCGCCAGTCCTCGAAAGGATACGTGGAGGTCTCGCCTCCGCCTTCTTCCATTGGCCGCTCATACGTTCCGCCGGAAGGATGAGAGTCAACTTCGTCCGCGGGGCCGTACACGATGTAAATGCGGCCGCGATCCGTCATCCAACCTGGCTTGCCGGCTGCAAAGTGTTCGTTCGCGTATTCAATTCGACGATAGTGCTCTTCCTTGAATTCGTTATCCAGGCTGTCGGGATCGGGATTGCGCCGTTGCCAGAATGCTTCAATAAACTGGTCACGCTCTTCATCGTTCGAGAGCTGCATGAACGCTTTTCGCTCATCGTCTGTAATGATCCAGCGCACATCCTGATCCAGCCACTTGCGGTACTCACCCTTTAATTCTCGCTTCAGTGACTTTGCATTCTCTTTCTTGCGCTTTTCATCGATGGGACGCTTGAGAGGGTCGTTCGATTTCTTATCCTCCGCTTGTGACGCACTGGAGGCCTCGTCGGAGGAGTTCGACCGCGCAAAGGCACTAGAGCAGAGACACAGGATCAAGACGAGAAGAATGGACGAGACTATACGCAAAGACTGGAACCGGGGCATAAGGAAGAGTACTCCTTCAGACGCACTCTGAGTGTCATCATTCTATGTGTTTGATTGGGGGAATACAAGGCTCTGGAACGGAAGCACATAGCGCGAAAATCGCCTACTTTATGCCTGATTCTGCAGCCAGCGATTTTGGTTGCCCTTGGGCTTTGTAAAACGAGGATAACCAGCAAGTTTGCCCAAACGTGACGTTCTGATTTCGTAACAGCGGCTTGCGAGCATCTTACTATGTTGAACCCCGGCTATAATCGTGGAAGCGGCTGGACGCACCCCTCTAAGGAACGGAACTTTTCGTCACCGAAAGTCGTATTTCTGACTGCGAGGAAAAACGTCTGTAACCTCAATATAACCAAAGGCCAACTGGCCCGTCCAAAAGCAGGGGACTGAGAGCGATAAGTGTCCCAGTCGGAGCAGGAGAACAAAATGGCGACGGCAGAAGTTATCAGTATCTCTCCGCCGGAACTATCGGCGCCGCCGGAATCGTGCATGATTGCGACCTCGAATCTGTGGAAGACCTACGACATGGGTTCCGAGCAGCAAGTCCACGCCCTCCGAGGGGTAAATCTGCAGATTCGGCGCAATGAGTACGTCGCGATTATGGGACCCTCCGGGTCAGGAAAATCGACGCTCATGAACCTGATCGGCTGCCTTGACAGCCCCAGTCAAGGCCAATACTGGCTGAATAGTCAGCTGGTCAGTGAGCTCGACGATGACGAATTGGCTCACATCCGTAATAAAGAAATCGGCTTCGTGTTTCAGACCTTCAACCTGCTCGCACGCGCCACTGCGCTACACAATGTTGAGCTTCCACTGATTTACGGTGGTGTACCCGCCGATGAACGTGCCGACCGCGCAAAGGCCGCATTAGAAGCCGTGGGAATGGAACAGCGCCTGACCCATAAGCCCAACGAACTCTCCGGCGGTCAGCGTCAAAGAGTTGCTATCGCCCGCGCTTTGGTAAATAGGCCCTCCATTATTCTGGCCGACGAACCAACCGGCAACCTCGACTCGCAAACCGGAAACGAAATCATGGCTTTGTTCGACCGCCTGCACTCAGAGGGAAACACCATCGTGTTGGTCACACACGAGCACGACATCGCCGACTATGCGCATCGCGTGATCCACATCAAAGACGGAGTGGTCGCGCGCGACGAAGTGAAAGCCTAGCGCAGGATTTCTCAATAAAAAAAAG
Organism: Terriglobales bacterium; assembly: GCA_036557105.1. Lineage (GTDB taxonomy): Bacteria > Acidobacteriota > Terriglobia > Terriglobales > Acidobacteriaceae > Gp1-AA145. The sequence continues at coordinate 18,228 of DATBIE010000072.1, read as the reverse complement.
CCCACTCCTGTGGAATGGGCCTCAAAAAATCCAGCTGCAGCTCATTTGTACGTTGCGTTCGTGCGCGCAAGCTCGTCTCGGTGCGCCGAAGTATCCGTCAACGATCCGAATGCCGGACCAATGAGAGGATCATTCTTCACTGCTTCCCGTATACCTGCATTCACTTTGTCAATTCCGTCTGGGCTGGAGGCAATATAAACAATCATGAATGTACCCGGAGCATCTGTATGCACCGCCTGCGTATCGATCTCGTACTCGTGAATTGAGCCTGCGGACAGCATTTTCTCGAGTAGCGGGACAATCACGTTCTTGCTAAGAGTGTCCAATGCATCGTCCGGTGCATGTTGCTTCAATTTGTACGACGCGACATACGTGTACCCGTTCTTGAACGCCCCGGAATGCCAGTTGTAATACCGGCTGACGTAAATGCTGTCCCAATGTTTGCTCGCGTTTTCCAGCACTGGAGTGCTTGCATTTCCGGTCTGATAAAACTGCTCCAATATGTTGATGAGCCCTGCCATTGACATCGCGGACCACCAGTCATCATGCGTAACCCCATCTTGCTGATGGACGAGGGTTTCGTCCATGCCATACCCCACAATGGTTCCGCTTGCGAGAGCTTTGTCTAGAATCTTTTGATCAGGAGCATAGCTCTTCTCCATTTCCCCCCACTGCGCTCGCGGAATTACCCAATCTGCGACATAGGTATACATCGGCGGTTTTTCCTTGACCTCTGACGTCTGGCCGGGCAATGGCATTGCCGCGAGCAAAGCCAGCCCAAGAACGCCCCACAACGCTAGGAATCTAGCCCCCTGGTTGTTCATTATTTTCCTCCCTTACAGATACAAAGACGCCCAGGATTGGATCCAGCTTCCTGGGCCACGCAAGTGTACAACCGGTGTCAAAGAGCGGCTTCTGCGGAGGACTCCGCATCGCCGTTGGGAGGATGTCGTATCTGAAACTTCAGTCCGAGGTGCTGACCTCGCGTGTTGTTACCGGAGCCTCAGGCTTGGCGAGGAAAAAATCGTGGTCGTAGAGTCTGCGATACATGTGTCCCGCAATCTCCGCCGCCTTCGGGCCGAAGGTCGGCCGGCCACCTTCCAGAAACACCACGACAACGATGCGACCTGCATCTGTATTGGCATAACTGGCAAACCAGCCAAATCGCGTGCCTGCGCGCGAGCAGGTACCGGTCTTGCCCAGCACTTCTTCCTCGTCGAAGCTCAGCCTCACGCGTCGCGCGGTGCCGTATTCAACCGCGCCCGCCATGCCGTCTGAAATTTCCGGAATCAGGCCGGCGATCTTCAGATGACGTTTAACGATGGGTTGAAAATTAGCAATCTGGTCGGGCGTTGTCGGATGCTGCAGGTAATACATCGTTCCACCATTGGAAATAGCGGTGACCAGCGCCCCGAGTTGCAAAGGCGTCATGGAAATCCCTTCACCGAAGGAGCACATCCGCCCAACACCGCCGAGCTTCGATGAAATCTCTTCTTCAGGATAAACACCCGGTGTCTCGCCTTTGATGTGATAACCGGCGAGCTCTCCCAACCCGTAGAGGTGCGCGTAATACGCAACCTTCTCGAACCCAAGCTTGCGGCCGAGCGCTTCGAAATAGGCGTTGTTGGAGTGCGCCAGGGCAAGCGTCAGGTTCATATGACTTCGGTGGCGCCCGCCGAGACGGACCTCGGTTTCTTTCGTGATGATCCCTTCGCGCAAGGCAGCAAGCGCGACAGATAGCTTGATGGTGGAGCATGGTTGCGCGCCACTCGAGAGCGCTAGCTTCTGATTGACCATCGCCAGAATACGGCCACTGGTCGGCTCAATTGCCAGGACCGTGCCGTTCATGTTCCCGAGCGCGTCGATCGCAGCCTGCCGTACGACCGGATCTTCACCGGCCGTTACGTCGCCATCGGTGACGTCATCGGCATACGAACTCATATAAAAGTGTTCGTAATAATGGCGGCGTTTGAGCGCGTGTACGGTGCGCGAGCGTACGCGCCGGTGCCGCGCGAGATGACGCATGTGCTTCCGCGCATGTGAATTTTCTTTCACCGCTCGCGACTTGCGGCTTGATGTCGGCTTTTGCGGATTGATATTGGCGGCGGTTCCGAGCTGAGCGATCAGCACGATTGCGGCGAACACAAAGACGAGGCGCGTAAAACCCAATTTCCTGACGGTCACTTTCCTGCACCCATTCCCCGGGATTTAACAGCTACTTAGATTGCAAGAACACGGCCAGAAGTGAGCAGACTTCCTGCAATTTTTCGATCTTACGAGAGGCGCGGGACGAGTCGCAATTGGAAAGTGCTGAAGCCTCGAAATTGCGGATTCCGCGTAAATTATTGATGCGCCAGTGCTTGGCTTTATTTTCGCGAGAGGTCACGACCTTTCGTGATAACTGAAAGGTTACCTCCCCATTCAACGAACCCGCGAGGACGCTGGCATTCCCCGTCGGGCGCAGCTTTCAAATGCTTGGAGTATCTAGCGCTGCGTCTTCCTCTACCGGAGTCAATCTATCCGCCTCCCTCAACTCCGGAAACATCCATGCCCACAGTGCCACTACGATCAGTGTACCCACGCCACCAATGAGCACTGCGGGAACTGTCCCGAACCAGTGAGCGGTCAGACCTGATTCAAATTCGCCAAATTCATTCGATGTACCAATGAAAATCATATCCACAGCGTTGACCCGACCGCGAACCGCATCCGGCGTGGCAATCTGCACCAGCGTTCCACGCACGACGACGCTGACCATGTCCGAAGCGCCGACAAGGACAAGGGCAATCATCGAGAGGACAAGGCTGCGCGAAATTCCGAAAACGATTGTGAAAGCCCCGAATCCCGCGACGCAGAAGAGCATGATCTTGCCCACGCGGCTGCGCAGCGGTTTGTACGCGAGGAGAATGGCCATTACAGCGGCGCCCACCCCGGGCGCGGCACGCAGCAATCCCAAACCCCAAGCGCCGGTACGCAAAATGTCCCGCGCATAAACCGGAAGCAACGCCACAGCTCCCCCCAACAACACCGCAAACAAATCCAGCGAAATTGCTCCCAGGATTAGCTTGTGCGTCCAGATGTAATGCAGACCTGCAAGCACCGATCGTGCGCTGACTTCTTCATGCTCCCGTTCGGGCTGCGTGAGCTTGACTGTGAAAAGAGCAATGATGGCCACACCTGAGACACCCAAGGCGCTGGCGTAAACTCCGGCGGGTCCGTGTAACGCCGCGTAGAGTACTCCGCCGAGTGCCGGGCCAAGGATCGTTGCTCCCTGAAACGTGGTGGCGTTCCATGCCACCGCGTTGGGGAATACCTCGACCGGGACGAGCAGGGGCAACAGCGAACGCGCCGCCGGAGCATTAAAGGCCCGCACAACACCGAGGAGCACCAGTACGGCGTAGATTGGCCTCACGTCATGCATCTTCAGGTGTGCGATCTCGAATAGAAGGGCGTAGCAAACAGCAAATCCGATGTAGCAGCCGAGGACGAGACTCTTGCGATCGAAACGGTCAGCGGCATGGCCCGCCGGCAGGAAGAACAAAACAACGGGCAGGAACTGCGCCAGCCCTACCAGACCCAAATCAAGCGGCTGCCGCGTAATTTCGTAAACTTGCCAGCCGACCGCGACCGACTGCATTTCCAGCGCTGCGACCAGGAAAAATCGCGCCACCGTGAACATGGTGAAATTGGAATAGCGGAATGCGACCAGGCCTGAGTCGGCGTGCGGTTCCGGCATGTTCTTCATAATTTGCCACAGAGAGCGGATATCGCGCACAGGCTAAAATGAGCAGTCGGCATTCAGCCTTACAACGACGAGCGGCAAGCGAGTCTACGCCTTTACTGATGGCTGACGGCTGAGTGCTGAAGGCTGCTTCTTTCATGCGTTTCGAATTCTTCATCGCATCACGCTATCTTCGCGCCAAACGCAAACAGGCCGTCATAGGCGTAATTACGGGTATTTCGATCGCGGGAGTGGCGGCTGGAGTCGCGTCGCTCATCATTGCTTTAGCCATAAACAACGGATTTCGACAGGATTTGCAGGACCGGCTTCTCGGCTCAACTTCCCATGTCAATCTCATGCGCACCATGGGAGATGGCATTCGCGACTGGCGGCAGCTCATGGCGCAATTGGACAAGCAGCCGCATGTGATCGCAGCCGCGCCAGATATCTATGAGCAGGTTCTGATTTCTATCGGATCGAATGCTCGGGGAGCTGTGCTGAAAGGAATCATTCCGCGGGACGAACGCAAGGTCAGTGATCTCCTTGACAGCGTCAGGGAAGGCTCGGTGGGAGCTCTGGACGAGCCCTCATCTGAAAACGCGAGAACGACTTCAGAATCGTCGGACCGGAGTGCCCAACCGAATGATTCGCCTGCAGATTCGCTTGCCGCCGTCAAGCAGCGCCAATCTTCCATGCCGCCGATTATTCTTGGCACAGAAATGGCCGATGAGCTCGGCGCCAAGGTGGGATCGATAGTGCTCGTGACCAGCCCACAGGGTGAACTGACTCCGTTCGGAATGGTCCCGAAGTATGTACGATTTCGCGTGGTCGGAATCTTCGACTCGGGCTTTTACGATTACGACTCTTCATGGGCTTTCACTCGACTGTCCGACGCGCAACATCTCTTTGCTTTAGGAGATGTCGTCCAAATCATCGAGTTCAAAATTGACGACATCTACAAAGCGCCTCAAGTTGGTCGGGAACTCGAAGACGCCGCAGGCCCAGGCTTCATGACTAAAAATTGGATGGAGCAGAATAAGCCTTTATTCCACGCGCTCCGGTTGGAGCGATTAGTCACCTTTATTACCGTCGGCTTGATCGTCTTCGTTGCTGCCCTGAACATTCTGATTTCGCTCGTGATGATGGTCATGGAAAAGACCCGCGATATCGCAGTTCTCATGTCGATGGGAACGCGCAAATCACAAGTACGAAAAATCTTTGTTGCTCAAGGCGCGCTGATCGGCGTAGTTGGGACAGCAATTGGCCTGGTGTTGGGTTACGTACTGTCCTATTTGGGTGGGCATTATCATGTCTTCGCCCTTGCGCCTGAGATCTATTCCATCGACTATGTGCCGTTCGCCCCGCGGGTAGTGGATGGAGTCCTGGTCACAATCGTGGCAGTGGGTACCTCGCTGATCGCAACCATCTATCCTTCATGGTCCGCTTCTCGGATTCTCCCCGCCGAAGCGCTAAGGTATGAGTGAGGGTTCCAACGTGCTAGTGAGCAGAGGCCTCGGTTCAACCCAGCCGTTTAATCGCGTTACGCTGTCATTCCGAGTCGTCCGTAGCCGCGCTTGTGCGGTGAGGACGCCGAGGAATCTGCATTTCTGCGGGCGTGGCCAGTTCGACACATGCAAGCCTTACATCGGTTCAAGCCGCTGCGGGGCCATATTGTTCATCGCACGCTCAAGCCCACTCGGACTGAAATCAACTTGAGGCGTCGTTCGGCACAACAGAACTCTACCTCCTGATCCAGCGCAAGCGACCAATCCGCGTCACTTGTTCGAATCAGCCTGTCGCACGTGAGCAACCGCGGTTCGCACCTGATAGTTCGACGCCAATTCGCAAGTCGAATAGCCTCTCATCCCGGTCTCATCGTCTGGTAGGCTTTCAGTCCGCTTCACCTTGTACATGCGCATCGTGTAGCAGAGGCCGTCATCCAATTTAGCGAGGGGCATTCGCGGGACCGGCGGATGATTGAGGGTGCTCGGGTGTGCCTCCAGGAGCATCAGTCCCGAAGGTGGGTGCAGCGCTTCGAGAGGTGCAATGTACAGCGGAACCTTTGCGATTGCTGTGTCCTCTGAGTTCGAAGATGTTGAAGACTGCTCCGTGTTATCGGCGGCAAAGATTGGAATCGCGACCACGAGGAGAACAACAAGGGAAAGAGGTCTGACGAAAGTCATGACCGAGCCTCATTAATAACAGAAGTATTTGGAAGATTATAGCTCCGAAGCCACAGTCCCATTTTCGGAAGCGAACCTTCTCTTCCAGCCCGTGTTTTAATGAGTCAAGCAAAATTCTTCCGGATGTAAAGTCTTCTCCGGCAACTCAGGCTTGAGACGAGGAGCTTACTAGTTGCATCTAAATCAACAGGCGCTGCGAATCGAAGGGCTGACAAAGGTTTTCCGGTCCGGTGCCTCAGAACTGGTGCTCTTTGAAAACCTTTCATTCGAAGTCGCCCAGGGGGAGATTCTCGCGATCGTGGGCGCATCGGGCACGGGAAAGAGCACTTTGTTGCATATTCTCGGGGCGGTTGATAAGCCTTCTGCCGGTGAAATATACTGCGCGAAATCGCGACTGAATTCTTTGTCGGATGATGCTGCTGCCGATTTCCGCAACAAGGAAATAGGCTTCGTTTGGCAGTTCCATTATCTGCTGCCTGAATTCACCGCGATCGAGAACGTCGCCATGCCGCTTCTGATGCGTGGAACTTCGCCCACCGAGGCCGAGAAAGAAGCTCGGCGTTGGTTAGAAGAAGTGGGTCTTGCGCAGCGAACGCATCACCGCGCCGGCGAACTTTCCGGAGGCGAGCAGCAGCGGGCGGCATTGGCGCGGGCGCTGATCACCCGGCCGAAGATTCTGCTGGCGGACGAACCGACAGGCGATCTGGATAGCCGCACGGCCGAAGTCGTTTTTGAATTGATCTCCCGGTTGCATCGCGAGTATCAACTTACCTCCCTCATCGCGACGCACAACTTCAGTTTTGCCCGTCGCTGCCACCGGGTGTTGCGGCTTGAGAACGGACGAGTGGAGGAAGTAGTGCCAGAGAATTTGGTCGAATAAGCGGGAAGCACTGAGCGAATCGCCGGCCTCGAAGCGGGGTTAAGTGTACCGAGAAGGGCACGTTCGCAATCATTCCTTCTGAGAGGAGGACTTGCGATAATGTAGCCCGGTTCCTTTCGTAACCGGGAAGAGTGGTAAAAGATAGTCAGGCCCATCATAATGAGGACATGGGCGCGATGATCGTAACGTTTGTGGGTTCCGGAGAAGCCGGGTGCCCACCTTTCGCAGCTTTCTAAAGGTGGGTTAGACCTTCCCTCTCCGGGGGAATCTGGGGGATGGGTTTATGTTCGAGCGTTACACGGAAAAAGCAAGGCGCGTCATATTCTTTGCAAGATATGAAGCCAGCCAGTTCGGCTCTCCTTATATAGAGACCGAGCACCTGCTCCTCGGACTCCTGCGCGAAGATAAAGCTCTCACCAATCGCTTTTTGCGTTCGCATGCCTCGGTCGAATCCATCCGCAAACAGATCGAAGGTCACACAACAATTCGCGAGAAGGTCTCGACTTCGGTCGATCTTCCGCTCAGCAACGAGTGCAAGCGCGTGCTTGCCTATGCTGCTGAAGAAGCCGAGCGCCTGTCGCACAAGCACATTGGCACGGAACACTTGCTTCTGGGCTTACTAAGAGAAGAAAAATGCTTTGCCGCAGAAATTCTGCACGAGCGTGGATTGCGGCTTTCAACCATCCGCGAAGAGCTTGCCCGTAGCAGCCAGGAAAAAGCGCAACCGCAGCGCCAGCGCGAATCTTCTTTGTTGAGCGAATTTTCGCGAGACCTCACACAGGCAGCGATGGACAGCCAGCTCGATCCGCTGGTCGGCCGCGAGAACGAACTTGAGCGCGTGATTCAGATTCTGTGCCGCCGCACCAAGAACAATCCGGTTCTGATCGGCGAGCCAGGCGTTGGTAAGACGGCAATCGTAGAAGGACTCGCGCAGCGCATCGCTGACGGCGAGGTGCCATCATTCTTAGCTGATAAAAGAATTCTTGCGCTTGACCTTTCGCTCATCGTCGCCGGAACGAAGTATCGCGGACAGTTCGAAGAGCGGCTCAAGACCATCATGAAAGAGCTGATGGAATCGCAGAACTGCGTCATCTTCATCGACGAGTTGCACACGTTGGTCGGTGCGGGATCGGCGGAAGGTTCGCTCGATGCCGCGAACATCCTGAAGCCGGCGCTTTCGCGCGGCGAGATTCAGTGCATCGGCGCGACAACTCCGGGCGAATATCGCAAGTCAATCGAGAAAGATCGTTCACTCGAGCGGCGTTTTCAGGCAGTGAAAGTTCCGCCCCCGAGCGAAAGTGACGCGACCAAAATTTTGTTTGGCATCAAAGACCGCTACGAAAAATTTCACGCGGTAACTTACACGGACGACGCCATTAACTTCGCGGTCTCGCATTCGAACCGCTACATCCCCGACCGCTTCCTGCCAGACAAGGCGATCGATCTCGTCGATGAAGCCGGCGCCCGCGTAAAGCTGCGTCAGACTTCATTGCCGGAAGAAATTACCGAAGTACAGAAGCGGCTGAAGTTCATCGTGCACCGGATGGAAAACGCAGTCGCGAACCACGAGTTCGAAAAGGCGCGTTTCTATTCCGACGAAGAGCGTAAGGAGCGCGAGAACCTGCGTATCCTGCGCGAAAAATACCATCTCGATGAATCCGCGACCGGTGTCGTGAATCGTGAGGACATCGAAGATGTGGTTTCGCGCTGGACTGGCGTGCCCGTTACGTCGATCAAGGAAGAAGAAACGCAGAAGCTCTTGCGCATCGAAGAAGAGCTGCACAAGCGCGTGATTTCGCAGGAAAAATCGATCAGCGCTCTGGCACGCGCCATCCGCCGCAGCCGCGCTGGGCTCAAGAACCCGAACCGCCCCATCGGCTCGTTCTTGTTCCTCGGGCCCACCGGCGTCGGCAAAACAGAAGTAGCGCGAACGCTGGCGCAATTCATGTTCGGCACTGAGAAGTCGCTCATTCGCTTCGATATGTCCGAATTTATGGAGAAGCACTCGGTCTCTAAGCTGATCGGCTCGCCTCCGGGATACGTTGGCTACGAAGAGGGCGGCCAGCTCACCGAGCGCGTGAAGCGAGCGCCATATTCGGTGGTGCTGCTCGACGAAATCGAGAAGGCCCATCCGGACGTGTTCAACATCCTGTTGCAGGTGTTTGAAGACGGCCAGTTGACCGACGGTCTGGGCAACACGGTCGATTTCAAGAACACAATCATCGTCATGACGTCGAACATTGGCGCCCGGCATCTTCAAAAGCGCGAAGGCCTAGGCTTCCAGTCGACGAAAGAAGAAGCGATCGCGGACAAGGTTGAAGAGCTGGTCAAGAACGAAGTCAAGCGCACGTTTAACCCCGAGTTCCTGAACCGGTTGGATGAAATCATTATCTTCAACGCGCTGACCGAAAACGATCTCATCCAGATTCTTGAGCTCATGGTCACGCAGCTCAACGCGAACCTGGCGCAGAAGTCGATCACGGTCACGGTTGCGGACGAAGCCAAGAAGTGGATCCTGAACCAGACGCTCACCGACCGCAGCTACGGCGCTCGCCCGCTGCGCAGGGCCTTGCAGAAGTACATCGAGGACCCGCTCTCAGAGGCGCTGATTCAGGGCACGATCACAATGCGCCCGGCGTTCATCGAAGTCTTCCTCGAGGACAACAAGTTGTTCTATCGTCCCGTGGACTCGAAGGAAAACGAGGGCGTGCTGCTGTACGAGAACTAAAACTCGCGGCGCGAGTTTTATCCTGAGCGGAGGCTTGGGGCCCTGACGAGCGGAAGTTGCGCGTCGCAAGCCGCAGCCGAAGGATCTCCTAACCACAAAGCCGCCAGCAAAAGCTGGCGGCTTTTGATTTTAGATCCGGACGAGAAGAAGTCTTTCGACATCACGTCGACCGTGGAGAATGGAAACAATTTGCAACGGCTTTGTCTCGGGGCGGTATACAACCAGGTATGAATAGACAGAGAAGAATTTCACCTTATGATTCGTGATATCTCCTCTCCAATGTCCCGCGCCAGGATTCTCCGATAAGAACGCAATCCGGTCTCGAATGACCGACTCCACACGATCTGCGACTGCTTGGCCGCCTTGACGTTTGATGTATTGCCAGATTGCAAACAGGTCCTGCGCCGCTTGGGGCGCAAGAATGTAGCGCGGAGTCATTCGTTGGCTTTGAGCTTGCCCAGATAGGAGCGTAGACGGGTTTCGGGAATACCCTCACCCCGATCAAGCTCATCCAGCCCATGCTTAATGTTCCGGTCGATTGTTTGTTGATTTTCTGCAAGCCAACGATCTTGCTCCTCTTGGGTTTGAAGCAATCGCAATAGCGCCTCCTCGACACTGCCGGAAGCTGTGGTCTCGACTTGCTTTTGCAATCGAGCCTGAAGATCAGGATTCCGAATCTCTATGTTCATTGGACTCAGTTTAGCACTCTAGTGTCAATCCACTCCGGGTTGTCAGTCGACGACTTTCGCGGTAGCCAGGAGGCCGTTCTCGTCAACTGCTGTTGTGAGACAATTCTGTTCGATTCATGCAGTCAGGCAACAAATCTACCCAGCCCGCTCGACGCGCTCAAAATCTAATTGCATTGCCTGTCATGCAGGCGGCGCGTTACCTTTCAGTTCGAACCCGTCTCGCACTGGTACTGGCACTCGTTTCTTCGGTCTTCGCAGTCTACAGCCGGTCCCTGAATTTTCAATTCATCCTGGATGATCACAGGTATACCTCCGATCCTCGCATCCAGGAATGGGGCCACGTTTGGGATTATTTTGCCAACTATGTATGGGCACAATTCGTCGGTGGGCCGAACAGCTTTTATCGCCCGGTTTTTCTCCTTTGGCTCAGGATCAATTTCATTCTCGCCGGTTTGTCTCCCTGGGGATGGCACCTCCTCAGTATTGCCAAACACATCGCCGTTGCGCTTTTGCTTGGGTTGCTCGTGTGGAAACTTCTCGAAGATTGGATCTCTGGATTTCTAGCAGCAACTTTGTTTGTTCTACATCCGGCGCAGACTGAATCGGTAAGTTGGGTCGCTGTTCCTGATCCTTTAATGGCTGCAGGTCTGTTAGGTGCGATTCTCTTTTACCTGACGTACGTCGGTTATCGTTCGTCGGGAACGAAGACAGTCGATAAGAAGTACCGAAGAAAAAACGGTTCGCGTGCGCTGAAACCGTCGCCGCTGTGGTTGGCTGCTGCTACCGGCGTATACTTTGCGGCGCTTCTGAGCAAGGAAACCGCAGTAGTGTTCTTGCCCGTCATCTTCGGCATCGCTTTCATTGCTCTGCGATCCGAAGCGACCGAGGATGCGACATGGGCAGTGCGACTACGTCAGGCACTCCAGCATAGCTTGCCATTTGCATGCGTCACCGTAGTGTATTTCTTGCTGCGCTTTCACGCCCTCGGCGGCAAAGTCGTCTCGACAACCCAGGAACTCCCGTGGCGTACCCAGGTATTTTCCTGGCCCGCTATTCTTTGGTTCTACGTCAAGGCCATGCTCTGGCCCGTGAAATCCTACTCATTTGCCGATCCAATTTTGATCGACAAATTTTCCGTACGAGGAGTCCTGTTTCCGCTTTTTGCGTTGGCCATTTTTGCCGCCGCAGTCGCAGTTGGGTTGCGTTGGGCTTGGAGAAAAGCCCATAGCGGACTTAAGGCTCAGCAGCTCGTGGGAATTAAGGTCGCGTTGGTTGCAGGAACATCATTACTGATCTTGCCACTTCTCCCCGCTTTGGATTTGAACGCTCTCAACCCCGGCGACTTCTTGCACGGACGATACACGTATTTGCCTCTTATCGGATTGATGCTGTTGCTCGCGACCGCCTGGCGTTTGCTGGCGAAGCACAGGCTATTGCTGTTGTCTGCGGCAGGTGTGATAGCAGCTCTCTTTATCGTGCTGACACTCTCTCAGCTGGGGCAGTGGCAAGACGATGCCACGGTCTTTGCGACTGCCCATCGGCTCGCGCCCCACAATGCTCCCGTTGCTCGAAACCTGGCAGATACTTCGGTTGTAGCAGCATTGCACCTGCAGGAGGAAGGACGATGCAGTGAGGCAATCCCCATGTTCGATCAGGTGATCCAAGATTATCCGGACGATTGGTACGCTTGGGCCGCCCGCGGAGTGTGCTACGTCCAACTCAATGACCTGATCAAGGCTGAGGAATCACTGCACCGCGCTGCCGATATCTCGCACAATCGCCGGGTAGTGGAACAATGGGAGGAATTGCGGAACCACATGGGTCTGCCCAACCCCGGCCCGGCAAATTAGCAATGCTCAATTAGCTGTACGCCCTTCTTGCTCAGGAACCGTGACCCTGGGGGTTTGGTTTTGTCGGTCTGTTCAACCTTTTGCATTTATGCTGATCGCCACAGTGATGGGACGCTGAGGTATGGACGACGACAATCGCGATTTGGTCGAGCGAATATTTCAGAACGCTCAATTCGTGCAGTCACTTGGAATTGAACTGACCTCGTCGGGCAAAGGTTATTGTGAAACGAGAGTCAGGATCGCTCCTTCGCATCGCCAGCAACACGGCTTTATCCATGCCGGTGTGCTGATGACACTCGCGGACCATACCTGCGGTGGAGCTGCCGCGACGACCATCCCAAAGGGCCGTGACGTGATTACCGTAGAGAATAAGATTTCATTTTTGCGTCCCGCTTCGGGAGACGAACTGACTTGTCGCGCCCAAGTGTTGCGAGCCGGGAAAAATCTTGTCTTCGTAGAAGCAGAACTAATGACAAACAGTGACAAAGGCATAGTTTTGGTCGCGAAGGCGTCAAGCACGCTTGCCGTCATTCCCTTGAACACTGAACCGCAACACAAGCCTGGAAATGTAAAAATCGAACAAGCGGAATAAGTCTCTGCTGCCTGCCGCTGCTCTCCATCATCTACAAGCCATGCCTGACAAAATCAACCTCACCCAAAAATTCTCCCAAATTCACGAATACTGGAAGCCGTACATCGCCGGGGAGCTCAACGGACAGCTAGTCAAGCTCGACAAACTGAAAGGCGAATTCGTTTGGCATCACCACGAGAATGAAGACGAGATGTTTCTCGTCGTGAAGGGCCGGTTCCGTATCGAGTTCCGCGACAAAGTTGTGCCACTCGAAGAAGGCGAGTTCATCATTGTGCCCCGCGGAGTCGAGCACAAGCCCGTAGCTGACGAAGAGTGCTGGATACTGCTTTTTGAGCCTGCCTCGACCGTGAACACCGGCAATATCGTCAACAAATTTACATTGCGGGAATTGGAAAAAGTTTAAATACGGAAGCGCTTCCTCCTTCATCAGACAATGGCGCAGGTGATGATTTTTCGCCATAAAGTTGGCCTCGCATCTCTGAAATTCTAGGGACCGAATCGCTGTTCTGGAAGTGCTACAGAAGCATGCTGGCAGCTTCCACGCCAATGACGGTGCTAAACTTTCACTTCACTCTCATGTCAGCAACCATCCTGGACGGAAACAAAATCGCATCCGAAATTCGCGGCGAAGTCGCCGCTGAAGTAAAGGCTCTGTCCAGCGCGGGAATGCGGCCAGGTTTGGCCGTGGTCCTCGTGGGCAACAATCCTGCCTCTGAGATTTACGTCCGCGGCAAGGTGAAGAGCTGCGAAGAAGTTGGGATTTATAGCGAGAAACATACGCCTTCGGAGAACGCGACAACCGAAGAGCTGCTCGACCTCATCTCCGATCTGAACTCACGCGATGAAATCGACGGCATCCTCGTCCAGCTTCCATTGCCGCCTCAGGTCGATTCGAAGAAAATTCTACTCGCAGTCGATCCTGCAAAAGACGTGGACGGCTTCCATCCCATGAATGTCGGCTTTCTCTCCACGCAACGTCCAGGCCTGGTTCCCTGTACGCCCGCCGGAATCATGGAAATGCTCGCGCGAAGCGGGACCAAGATCGCTGGACAGGAAGCAGTTGTAGTCGGTCGCAGCGACATCGTCGGCAAGCCCATGGCGATATTGCTGCTGAACGCGAATGCAACCGTAACTGTCTGCCATTCGAAGACTCGCGATCTGCCGGGCGTTTGCCGGCGCGCCGACATCCTGGTGGCGGCAATCGGCCGAGCGGGAATGGTTACGCGCGATTTTGTTCGTCCGGGTGCGACGGTGGTTGACGTCGGCATGAACCGCGTAACCGATGCTGCCGAATTCAAGCGGCTGTTCGCCGGAAATAGTAAGCGTGAAGAGACGTTCCGCAGCAAAGGCTCCGCCCTTGTTGGCGATGTTCATCCCGAAGTAGCTGAGGTCGCCGGAGCGATCACGCCTGTGCCGGGCGGCGTTGGCCCGCTCACCATCGCCATGCTGATGTCGAATACGGTGAAAGCTGCAAAAATGCGGCGCGGCAGCTCAACCCCGGAATTGTCGCGAGCGTAATGGCGAAACGGGCACCGGATTTTTCTCCGTGCCTCCGTGATTCTGTGGTGAAATAATCATGCGATGCTAAAAGTTGGACTGACAGGCGGTATTGCAACCGGGAAGTCGCTGGTCGGCAAAATGTTTGCCGAGCTCGGCGTTCATACCATTGATGCCGACGTGATTGCCCATGACCTCATGCGTCCCGGCGAGAAAGTTTACGACGAGGTTGTTCGCCGCTTTGGACCAGACGTCCTGAATCCCGACAAGACGGTCAACCGCACTCGCCTCGCTGAGTTCGCGTTCGATCAGAAGCGTCCGCGAATTTACGAGCTGAACAGCATGATTCATCCTGGCGTGATCGAGCGGTATGAGGCTTGGATGGACGACATCGGCCGGCGCGAGCCCAACGCCATTGTCATGCTTGAGGCGGCTTTGCTTCTCGAGGCCGGACTGCGCCGCCGGTTCGATCGCGTCATCGTCGTGAGCTGCAAACCGCAGCAACGAATCGAACGCTGGGAGGGCCGTCTGAACGTCGATTCCGAGACCGCCCGGCGTGAAGTCACGCGCCGCATGATGGCCCAGGCCCCGGACGAAGCCAAGATTCAGGCCGCAGACTTTGTGATCGACAACAGCGGAAGCGTGGATGAAACCCGCAAGCAGGTCCAGAAAATTCACGAAGGGCTGGTTGCGCAGGCGCAGGCAAAGAGCGCGTGAAATAAGCACTCAGCAATCAGTACTCAGCACTCAGCCAACGAGACGTTCATTCTCAACTTTGATGATCAGCCCTGCCAGCATCCGTTTGACTTCCACTATTGAAGCATCCAGAGACTCGTAATCATCCTGACTTAGCAGGCCAAGGTCGTGGGCTAGCAGGAAGTGGTACTCCAACTCACTCGAGGAGCCTGCGGCAATTCCGAGATATCTCTGGAATTCAGCATTCCCTCGTTTCCCGCATCCCTCGGCAATATTTGCGCCAATTGAAACTGCACAACGGCGTATCTGGCTCGTAATACCGTAGAGTTCGTGTTTCGGGAAATCACGGGTGCAGCTGTAGCATTTCAGGGCCAGGGAGTGCGCCTTGCGCCACACCTGAAGATCGCGAAAGTTTTTCATAGGCTACTAGGCCACAAACAAGGAGTAATCATAATGAAATGTGATCGGTGGGTGATGTGATAGTCGTCACAACCACAATGTTTACTCGTCACTTAGAATCCCCCGGGGGAATTTTGCTGAATGCTGAGTGCTGATTGCTGAATGCTGAGTGCTGATTGCTGACTGCTGAGTGCTGACTGCTGATTGCTGAATGCTGATTGCTGACTGCTGAGTGCTGACTGCTGACTTCTGAGTGCTCATTGCTACTTTCCGACTCCCCCTGACCCCGCGTAACATCTAACTAGCATGGCCGTAGCTTCTGCAGTGTCGCGGCGCCTCGCACCCAGACTCGCTTTAAGCGAGATCATGAGTTTCGCCTTCGACACCTTCTGCAGCAACAAAGTTCGTTTTCTTCTTACCGGCCTCGGCATGGTCATCGGCACGGCTTCGTTAATTCTCGTCGTGACCATCGGTCTCACGGGCAAACAATACGTTCTGAACCTCATTCAAGGGATTGGCGCCAATCTGGTTTACGCCGAATATGAGGGCGGCGCCCAGCGCATCACCAGCACCGCTCCCGATCCGCTCACCGTCAGTGACATGGATGCTGCCCGGGAGAGCGTTCCCGGGATCGCCAGTGCCTCACCGGTTCTCGATCTGAACGAACGCGTGCCGGTCGGGAACGGAAAAGAACGTGATCTGCAGATTTTGGGTGTTTATCCGCAATATCGAAACGTGCGAAATTTGGTTGTCGTTTCGGGCCGCTTCTTCGATCAGGGGGACGAAAAGGCCCACAATAAGGTCGGCCTGATCACGGAGAAGTTGGCCAACGAGTTATACGGTTCGCCCGAGCAAGCAGTCGGCAAAATTATCCCGCTCAGTCACTTGCCATTCACAATCGTAGGCACTTTTCGGGAACGCGTGAACACGTTCGGTGAGTCAGAGGTCACCACCAGCACATTCCTCATCCCTTATAGCGTCGCCCGCTATTTCACTGAGAATGCTACCGTCAAGCTGATCTACTTCTCCGTCGCTGACGCTTCGATGGTCGAGCCGGTCACCAATCAGATTAAGCAGGTCATTCAGTCCCGGCACCGCGCCGAATCGGTTTATAACGTTACCAATCTCACGCAGTTGGTCGCACTCGCCAATAAGACCGCCAACGCCCTTACGATGGTGCTGCTCGCCGTAGCTGCCGTGGTTTTGCTGGTCAGTGGAATAGGAATCATGAATATCATGCTGGCCACCGTGAGTTCGCGTATTCGCGAGATCGGCATCCGTAAAGCCCTTGGCGCCACCAACCGCGAAATCCGTTTCCAATTCTTGTCAGAGGCGATTGTGATTTCTATCGGCGGTGGCTTAGTGGGAGTTGTGATCGGCCTTGCTCTGCCCTACTCCATTCGCTTTCTTACCGAGTATCGCGTTCCGATCTCAGGTTTGTCAGCAATCGTCGCCATCGTCGTGTCTTCTCTGGTAGGAATCCTGTTCGGCACAGTTCCGGCTGCCCGCGCCGCCAAATTGGATCCAGTCGAGAGTCTGAGATACGAGTAATTCACTAGCGTGGATCCGTTCCTGATTTATGCTGGGATTAGAGACCTTTTTGCGCTTTCTCAATGAGAGGCTTAAGCGCCTGTGAGGAGACACCGAGCGTGCCTCCCGAAAAGCCATCGATATAGGCCGCGTTCACGCCAATCACTTCGCCGTGGGAGTTAAACACAGGCCCACCGCTTGCCCCGTGCGCAGTGGGAGCATCATAGATCAGCTTGTCTCCAACCACGTCGCCAAGATGCCCGCAGGTGGCTGAGGGGCGGATCAGCGACAGCGCCGCCAGTTCGCTTGCCGTCCCTTGATCGTCGCGGCGGAATGCCAGCCGGGCATAAACCGGAGTCGGCGCCTTCGCCATCATCCCCAGGACCCCCATCGGATAACCGACTACCGCTACCAGGTCACCCGGATCGGGTTTCCCTGAAGCGAGAGGTAACGGCGACAACTCCAGCGCAGCCGTATTTTCGATTCGCATCACGGCCAGATCTCCGTCCGAGGAAAGTGCTGCTGGCCTTAAATTTAGCGGTGAGGGCGACCCAGGAAAATACGCCACCATTTTCTGCAGAGTTGCGGTGGCCCCTTTTTCGATCAGGGTGTCCGCATCAGGATCTCCATACCAGGGCTCAGCAACATGCCGATTGGTTGCGATGAGGCCCTCAGCGACTACGAAACCCGTGCCTGAAATGCGCGTCTTCTGAATTGGCTTCTGGTGAGGATAGCCGACTTCGTAAACCCCGAAAATGTAGCAAATGGAATTGCGGTAGCGATTCAGGACGACGGCAGGCATGGCCTGCTCCTGCTTCAGTTCCGCCACTTCTTGCGACAAACTGCGAATCTGTTGCTGCAGGGCTTTGGTATTGGGAGAAAACAAATAGCGCGCGAGGACCAGAAGCGTGATCGCCAAAAAGAAGATCAGCGCGGCCTGCACCAGCCGCTGCCAGGCCGTACAAACCGGCTCCTCTTCATGCGTAGGATGGTCGAAAACCATACGAAATCCTGCTGGTCAGCTGAGTTTCGGACCGGAAAGAAGGGGAAGGCCGGTGACCCTGTCGCTGGCTATTGGTTTTCTATGGTCTCGCCGATTGGACGGTAGGGGTACGGTACTGAAGGGACTGTACCAGAGAGTGCGAGAACAGCTCCCACCCCAACCAAAACCAGGTTAGGGTGGGACTCTTCGCTCTGTTTAAACCGCGTCTCCGCGTTTCCTAAGGAACGCCGGCACATCCAGGTCTGCCTGCTCGAAATTCGCAATCATCGCCGTACGCATATTTTCCACTGAAATAACTTCGGCAGCAGGGCCTGATGCCGCTGCCGGGGCCGGTTCCGCTGCTTCCATTACCATGGGGGGCGGAGTAGGTTCAGAATCAAAATCGTCGGTTTCGGTATTCAACGTGAAACCCGTCGATTCGACCCTACGCCGCGGGCGCTCTTCGTCTCTGAAGCCAGTG
>DATBIE010000071.1:0-8085 GCA_036557105.1 Terriglobales bacterium | reverse complement strand
TGCACAAACGGCGCCGCCTCTTCCCCGGGCGCGGCTTTAATCGCCGACAGGCTCTGCCGATACTCAGGCACGCGCATCAGAGTGTTGCGCAAAAAAACTGTCCGGGTTGCGGCCGCGCGCGTATCAGACCCCGCGACCGCGGTCTGCAATGCGCTCAGTTGCTGCCTCACCTCGGGAGGCCAGTTCGACGATTGAGCGGAGATGCGGCTGACGGTCGATTGCAATCCATTTTGATCGCCGAGTTTCGCCTGCGCCCGCGCGAGTTCGAGCAACGCCGCCAGATTGTTCGGCTGCGATTTGAGAATTGTTTGTATGATCTGCTCGAATCCCGCTTCGCTGTTTCCGCCTCCCTGCCGTTCGACTTCCTGCGCCAGTAGGTATGCCGCGCGCAAGTTTTGCGGATTCAGTTCCACCGCTTTTCGCAGATCATTCACTGCCGCGTTTGAATTTCCACGATCACTCTCCAGCAGTCCCAAGAGTGCCTCAATATGATCGTTCTTCGGAGCCAGTTTCCTCGCCTGCTCCAGCCTTTGTGACGCCACGTCATAATTTCTCTGCCGCAGCGCCAGCACGCCCCAATTCGCCCAGCCAGCCGGCTCTCCCGGAGCAAGCTTCGTCAGATTGCCAAGCTCCTGGTCAGCACGCACATCGTTTCCGACCTGCAACGCCGCTAACCCGATATAAAAAGTCTTGGCCGCGTTTGCGTATTCAGCCGAGCCTTTCGCAGGTACCTTCGCTGAACATCCAGTCAGAACAAGCGTGGTTGGACACACCAGCGCAAGAATCGGCCAGAGCCTCGCCGTGCAAACAGATTTTTTTTGGTTGATGAATGACACGGAATTGTTCGTCCCAACCCGATCTACGACGCTGCCGCTCCCGTTTCGCGAGCACCGGCAATCTCCTTGCCTTGGATCCCTCGCTTTGTTTTCACAACTGGCGGAGTCCCAGCGGAGCGCTTCCTCAAAGTTCTCCTGCGGCGAGAAATGCCCCGATACCACATAAAACCGGCGAAGGCGAACGGCAGTGCATACAGCAACAGGTCCCACTTACCTAAACCAGTGGGCGTCGGCTCCACTCTTGTCAGGATTTCCTGACTTCCAACCGCGCTCTCCAGTACAAGCCTCACGCGCCAGAATTCCTGCTGATCGAACTCAACCTTATTATTGTCGAACTGCACGTGGTCGCGCACCGGGTCACGCCACATATCGTAGCTTTTTTCCGGAAGCCGGCCGGTTTCAGGCTGTACCACAACCCGCGCTTTCAAATCATTCGGAATTTTCGTGCCCGGTGCCGGATCGATAATCACAAAGAAAGTCCCATATCCCAGGTCCGGATGCGTCCAGAGCGCGATGACGTACGGCCCCACCTTTCTGTTCTCAAAAAGGGGAAACGGCGGTCCATTGTGCGCGTTCGCAGGAATCGCAAACGCCAATGACAATGCGGCAATCGCGACCACGAAACTGGTGATTTCATCAAGTTTTCGCAAAAGATGCACGTTTCGCCTAACTCATCATAAAAGTCGCGCGCATTTCCATGGGCTGGAAAGTAATCCACACCGACGCTGCACAAATCAGTAAGCAAACAACCGCCCAGGGAACGAACGCGCGCAGCGGGTGCTCCGCGCAATCGTCCTCCGCCAGTCGCCGGGTCACGAGAAACGATCCAATCAGTCCCAGCCCGATGAATCCGAGTTCAATCGGCTGAACAAACCGCACTGGAATCCCCGTCCACATCCAAAGCGGATCGCCTAGAATGTTCCACCCCAGGCTTGCTACTGCGCTTTGCGTCACCGGAACAATCGTGAGCAACCCTGTGAAGAAGTGGAAACCGTAATGCGCCAGCCACATTCCAAAGCCGAGCGGTACTAACGCATAGCTGTATCGAACAGCAGTCGGAACAACAGGCCGTTGGCATCCGCTCCATTTCCGGCTGAGCCATGCCGCGATTCCCATCAGTACGATAGGCTCGATCAGTAGGAAAAAAACAAAGATCACCCCGAGCACCGGCGCGCGATCACTGACATGCATCAACCTCGAAAGCCACCGCTCAACCACATACACCGGACTTACCATTCCAAACGCATTCACCAGTGCCCCGAAAGTAAAGACGATCGCGAGCGCAGCCAGGTCTTTTCGTCGTGAGAAAAATCCAACGCCCGACCGTGCCGGATCGCTCATCAGTTCGCTTGCAGGCATGCGGCTCATAATGCCGACATTGTCATGCGGGCACGCGTGAACACAATCCAGACAAAACGTGCAATCCATATTGCCGGCCTTAAGCGGCTGGAACAGCGCCAACTCGCAGCCGCGCTGGATCACCACCAGATCGGAAGCCGGAGCCCGCGTGCCGCGAATGCAATCCTTCGTGCTGCACCCTCCACACACCTGCTGGTCACGCACTTTGACTTCAAGCGGCGAGAGCAGCGACGCAGCAAAATTGAACTGCCCCAGCGGACAAACATATTTGCAGAATGTCGCGTGCTTGAAGAGACCATCAATAATAAGTATGGCCGCGAAATATCCAACGATGATCCACGCCGTCCACCACGGCGACGACCACAGATGAAACAGCTCGTAAACGAACAGAATCCCTGCGAATAGCCCCACCGAAATCCATTTGTTCCGCAGCGGTCGCGGCCAATTCCAGCGCGGCTTAAACAACTTGCGCGCAACATTACGGACGAGCACAAATGGGCACGCAAAACAAAAAAAGTTCCCGGCGGCAAGGATCACCAGCACCAGCAGTCCGCGAAAATGCAGCCACGTCAAAGTTGTCGCCAGATTTTTCGGCGCGAGCGTCGGCCCGAGAAGGCCATGCAAAATCATGATGACGCCAATCACCAAGAGTGGGATCTGCAAGATGGTTCTGCAATGTCGCCAGCGAAGCAGCGCGCCGATTCCAGTAACGCGCAGCAGATCAAATGGGGCGTCGTCATCAATCAGATCAACAGCCGGATTGTAGGAGTCGGCTGACATCTATTTCCCCTCGACTCCCTCGACGGCGATTTGCCGCTCGAAATTTGAACCATCGCTCAACTTGCCGTGGACGAGGAGCACCCAGTCTCCGGGCATATTGAAATCGATTTCTCCGCGATACTCCCCCGGAGCATCCTCCTTCGCCTCACCGAAGATAGGGGCCATCCCCGGATGCGCCATGTCGGCCTCGAGATTAATGTGAGCATTGCTGGCAGGCTTTCCCGAAAGATCTTTCAAATGTAGAGCGACACTTGCCTGCCCCACTCTGACTGGTTGTGGCGTGATCTCATAGCTCACACGAACTTTGGAAGTGTTTCCCTCACGATGACATGCCCCGAGCAGCAGAAGAAGAAATGTGACTAGCGGAAGTCGTGAAAACCGTTCCGAGGGCCGGTGAACCACCGGTCCTCGCAGGTTTGAAAGTTGCACTGCAGTTCCCCGATATTCGTTCGGTATTTTAAGCAGCCGCCGCGCTTGGCAGCTCTTCGTGCGCATGCCACGCACAGGTGCAATTCGCATGTTGCGTTTCACCCTCTGGCGGAAACATGTGGTAGTACATGCCCATAACCATCGGGATGAATACGATTGTGTTGTAAAAAAGATGAAGCTCTACGCGCGGCGCGCCTGCGGCCTGCAGAAAGCTGACCGGCACCGGCGAATGGAACCAGTAGTGATGCGTCAAGGCTTGATATTGCAATACCGCATGTTCAATGTGGTGCCAGAACTGAATATAGAGCGAGACAGTCCACCAGGTAAGCGAAGCTCCGGTGAATCCCTTCCGCAGCAGCCAGATTCCGATCAGCATGATTAAGGCGTATCCGTAGTGCAGCGTCTCCGTCTGCACCAGCCACGGATAAAACAGCCCCAGCATGCCCAGCGCTTTCGGTCGTGGCCAATGCATCACATAGATCTGATACGCCTGGAAGAGATGCTCTCCCCAATGCCCGATCACGATGACCATGAAAACCAGGAGCGCCGGCTTGTGCCACTTTGTATTCAATTTCTCATAAAGGCTTTGTTTCGTCGCCATCTCATCAATGGCGCACAGATTGGGAGTCGCAAGTGCCACCATTCCTCCTCATCGCTAAAGACTCCATAAACTTACACCGGAGTTGGAAGAGGTCAATAATAGCTTTGTACTAGGACCAACAATTCCGATATTTTCGCTGACGAGTGTGCACTCGTCTGCGGCGACCAAGGCCTCACGGGAGCAAATCGCGTTCATTCATTCTTTGCTAATTCCAGGACGACAATTCGGTCCAGTTCGCTTGTTTTTGGCGGGATTTTCAAAACAATGCCGTCTCGGTTCTGTTTGAATTCAACCGCTCCTCCGGTCATAAGCTGCGCCTTCGTCACGGTTCCCGATATTGGCGGAATTGCTAGCAGCGGAGCGTCCCAGTGAAGAACATGCACGTAAACTTTGTTGCCCTTTTGCGTAGTCACTCCCCAGTCTGCAGGAGCGATGGGACCGCCGCGCGTCCCGTAAATTGAATCGCCGTATTTTGTTAGCCATTCTCCGATTGAATGGAGTCGCGTCACGAACTCCTCTTGAATCTCTCCGTTCGGCATCGGCCCAATATTCAACAGCAGATTCGCATTATTTCCCGCAGCCCGAACGAGTGTTTCCTCCAGCTCCTCCACGCTCTTGAATTTGTGATCGCCGATATTGAATCCCCAGGAATCGTTGATCGTGTTAGACATTTCGAGTGGGAGCTGGCCGCTGATGTAGGTCGTGTTGAATCCCGCCGTGTTGTGGCCCGGCAGGTCTTTTTCGAAGGTCTGCACGTCTTCGCCCGGCATTGGTGTCTGATGATGATTCGGAATAATCAGCGCCGCCGGCTGCAACTGATGAATGAGCGCGTAGGTCTTCTGCAGATGCCAGTCGGCCTTTGGCTTGTCCCACATGCCGTCGAACCAGATCCCTCCAATCGGGCCGTAGTTCGTAAGCAGTTCGCGCAACTGCCCGTCCATGTAGTCATCGAGATACGCATTCCAATCTCCGTGATCAGGGCGCCCGTTGTCCCAGCTTGTCACGCCGCGCGGGTAATAGTCTGGATTGTGCCAATCCAACTGCGAGTAATAAAAAAACAGCTTTATGCCTTGCCGATGGCACTCATCAGCGAGCATCTTCAGCGGATCTTTGCCATACGGCGTGCGCTGCACGATGTTCCAGTCGGAAACTTTCGAATCGAACATCGCGAATCCATCGTGATGCCGCGACGTAATAGTGATGTATTTCATTCCCGCAGCTTTGGCTAACGCCACCCAAGCTTTCGCATCGAATTTTTGCGGATTGAAAAACTTTGGAAGCCGTTCGTATTCGTGCACCGTCAATTTGCGATTGTGAAATACCCATTCCCCGTCACCCAGCACGCTGTACACGCCCCAATGGATGAACATTCCGAATTTGTCATCCTGATATTCCTGTCGCGCCTTTAGATTTTCAGGAGAAGGTTTATAGGTGAGGGGCTGAGGTTCGTCCGCGCTCAATGACAAACGAAGCCGTTGCCAGGAGCGCGTCGGGCGGGCGAGGTGCTCGGCATTGGCCTGAGGCAACCAGAGTAGCAAGAGCGTGCATGATAGCGACGCTGCCAGAAAGCGCAGCAAACGATTGCGCTCCGAAATACCCACCGTCACAGTACGATGCGCAGACAATGCCATTGATCTTCTTCTCCTTTCACGAACCGGATCACGGGCGCGGTTCTTGAGCCGCGATTCGCAATCGATCAGAGATTCAGATTAGCACTCACGTTGCACCGTCGTGCACAACAAATCTGCCTTGTCAGAGATGATTCCATCGATTCCCCACCTTGCGAGCCGCAGCATCGATGATTTCCTGTTCACGGTCCAAACAAATATTTTTTCGCCATGATCATGTATTTCACCAATCAATCGCGGAGTGACCAGTGATTGTTTCGCGATCACAAATTGAATCGGGAGGCTGGGCCAGCTCGCCAGTTGTCGTCGAGTCTCGCAAATAATCCCGAGTGGAATCGAATCGCTGCGCTGCCTGAGATCTGTTAAGACTTCAGGTAAAAAAGATGAGACGACATATCCGCGACCGGGAGGGTATTGCGAGAGCGCCGAGAGCAAACAAAACTCCAATCCCGGGACCTTAAGTTCGATGTCGAGGAACGCTCTGTCCGCGTATTTCTCGAAAATTTTTTCGAGCAGCGGTAGTGCTGGGAGCTGTCCGGCGCTAACTTTGGAAATAATCGTTTTGCCGAACTTGTCATTGTGACAAATGACCGCCGCGCCATCGGAAGTCAGCCGTACGTCAAATTCGAACCCATCGCAGCCCTGCTTCAGAGCAACATCAAATGCTTCGATGGTATTTTCGTGAACTCGATACCTGTGCCCACGGCAACCACGATGTCCAAGCAGCAGCGGGCGAGAATTCATCGCGAGCTATTGTACGAGGCTCTCTGTGGTTTTCCCCCGTGTTTTTCCTCTGTGGTTTTCCTCTGTGTAACTCTGTGCCCTCTGTGGTAGGGCTTTTAACCCGCACCACAAGGAATCAGAACCCCAGTTGCAGGCGCGCAGCTTCGGACATGCGGCTCATGTCCCAGGGAGGATCGAAGACAACTTCGACGTGAACTTCTTTCACCGACGGTAGCCGCGAAATCCGGCCCTCAACATCTGCCTTGAGCACATTCCCCATACCGCAGCCGGGAGCGGTCATCGACATCTGAATGTCAATTTTTCGTGAGCCCTGATCGAGCGGCGTGATATTGCACGCGTAAATTAATCCAAGATCGACAATGTTAACCGGAATCTCAGGATCATAGACCGTCTTCAAAACGTCCCACACCATCTGCTCGTTGAATTCACGTGTGTCCTGCGTAGGTTCCGATCCGGCGGCAGGCTGCAATCCAATTGCATCGGCGTCCTTGCCGTCGATCCGGTACATCTGCCCGTAGTCCGTCCATACCGTGTAGCTGTCCCCGCGCGACTGCATAATTCGCACGGGAGTGCCCTCCGTCAGCGTGCTGATAACTCCGCTGGGAATTTCGATCACTTCCACAGTACGGCTCAGATTGGTTTGACCTGCCATGGCCTGATTACTCGGTTGAAATTGTTTCCTGTTTGCCCTCAAGCGCAGCGTGCAGTGTATGCCATGCAAGCGTCGCGCATTTTACGCGAACGGGGAATTCGGAGACGCCTGAGAAGACAGCCAGCTTCCCAAGCTCTTTCTGGTCGCCATTTGCTTCACCCGTTGTAACCAGCTTGTGAAAAGTATCAAAAAGCTTTTGCGCTTCCGCTTTGCTCTTTCCCTTCACAGCCTGCGTCATCATCGAAGCTGAAGCCTTCGAGATGGCGCACCCGGAGCCCTGGAACCCGATGTCCTTGATCGAATCGCCTTCCACGTCCAGATAAACCGTGAACCGGTCACCGCATAACGGATTGAATCCTTCCGCCTTCTGGTTCGTCGCTGCAGGCTGCTTATAATTCCGCGGCGCCTTGCTGTGCTCCAGAATCACTTCCTGATAAAGATCTCGCAGTTCAGGCATCAGGCAAAAACCTCTCGCACTTTTTCGATGCCCTTTGCCAGCGCATCGACTTCTTCTTTCGTGTTGTAGAACGCGAACGAAGCGCGCGCGGTTGCCGGAATTCCGAACCGGTCCATGATCGGTTGGGCGCAGTGATGCCCAGTACGGATCGCAATTCCCTCCTGATCGAGGATAGTCCCAACATCATGTGGATGAACGCCGTCAATCACGAACGAAATTACACCCGCCTTTTCTTTCGCAGTACCGATCAGGCGCACGCCGGGCACTAGCGAAACCTTCTCGATCGCATACGCGAGCAGCTCGTGTTCATATTCTGCAATCTTGTCCATACCAACCGCATTCAGATATTCGACCGCTGCCCCCAGCCCAATCGCGCCCGACACGTCCGGAGTTCCCGCTTCAAACTTGAAGGGCAGCTTGTTGTAAGTGGTCCTCTCGAACGTGACCGAACTGATCATGTCTCCGCCGCCCTGGTATGGCGGCATTGCTTCGAGCAAATGTGCCTTGCCGTACAAAACTCCGATTCCCATTGGCCCGAACATCTTGTGGCTTGAAAACGTGTAGAAATCTACATCGAGGTCCCGCACATCAACTTTCAT
>DATBIE010000070.1:0-23623 GCA_036557105.1 Terriglobales bacterium | reverse complement strand
GGCAGCAAGGCCTACTATCTCGCGCGGGGAACTGCGGGCAGCGATGATTGGTGGTCGAATGGCAAGAAGATGGACAATGCGAGCGTCGAAGCCGTGACTTCTGATCTTCGTGATCTATCGGCCAGCAGCTTTCCTTTATCTGGTTTTTCTAACCCGACACTCGAGCTCCTCGTGACTTCGAATGACGGCAAGCGGACGGAGAACGTTCAGATCGCAAAATCAGGCGACCACTACATCGCGAAACGCGAGAACGAACCGGCGCTTTATGAGCTGAGCGCGAGTTCTGTTGACGGGCTGCTCAAAGCTGCCGACGGGCTGAAGCCTGCGGCAACTCAGACTGCACAGAAAAAACCGTAGCCGTATCGGCCTTCTCACCCCTCCTGTCCACTATCGCAGTGATATCTTTATTCCTGCGCCTTTCTCCCTCATGGATGTACTCACAAAACTATTCGAACAGTATTTTCACGAACCGGTCACGCGAGTGCAGCCGCTGCAGGGGCAGCTTAGCGGGTCAGGCCGCAGCATTATTCGATTGTCGAATGCTCGCCAGAGCGCGGTCGGCATTCTGTATGGGGTAAAGGAAGAGAATGCCGCGTTCCTCGAATTTTCGCGGCACTTCCGCCGCCACAAACTTCCGGTGCCGGAGATTTACGCGGAAGACCTGGATCACGACGCTTACCTCGAAGAAGACCTGGGAGATTTAACGCTCTTCGATTTTCTATCACAGAATCGCACAGGCCAGGCTGTTGCACCGCCGGTCATTGAAGCTTACCGCCGCGTGCTTGAGGTGCTGCCGAGATTTCAAATCGAAGCCGGACGCGATCTCAACTACAAAGTCTGCTATCCGCGCGCGAGCTTTGACCGGCAGTCGATTGTCTGGGACCTGAATTACTTCAAGTATTACTTTTTGCGGTTGGCCGGAATTCCTTTCAACGAACAGGCGCTGGAAGAAGATTTCACGCGTCTCACAAAATTTCTGCTCACTGCGGATCACGACTACTTTTTGTATCGCGATTTCCAGTCGCGCAATGTAATGTTGCGTGACGGCTCGCCCTATTTTGTGGACTATCAGGGCGGCCGCAAAGGCGCGCTGCAGTACGATGTCGCATCGCTTCTCTACGATGCCAAAGCGGACCTCCCGCCTGAGCTGCGCAGAAACCTGCTCGAACATTATCTTGATGCGGTTCGCGCTTACATCCCTCTGAAACGCGAACGATTCATTCAGCACTACCACGGATTCGTTTACGTTCGCTTAATGCAGGCCTTGGGCGCGTATGGTTTCCGCGGATTTTACGAGCGCAAAGCGCATTTTCTACAGAGCGTCCCCTATGCGCTGAAAAATCTGCGCTGGCTTCTGCACAATGCGGAACTGCCAATCGCCCTTCCGACTCTGATGGAATCTTTCCAAGGCATGCTGCGTTCCGAGAAGCTGTTGAACCTGCATTTTGAAGCTTCGTCGGGAACGGTGAAAGTGGTCCCCGGCGAAAAGCCGCTTGCGGTGCGGATTTACAGCTTCTCGTTTCATCGTGGCGGAGTTCCGAAAGACGAGAGCGGCAACGGCGGCGGATTTGTTTTCGACTGCCGCAGCATTCCAAACCCTGGAAGGGAAGAGCGATTCAAATCTCTCACGGGGAAAGATGCGCCGGTGATTGAGTTTCTTGATCGACAGGAGAGCGCTCACGAATTTGCCTCCCATGTTCGCTCGTTGATTGATGCAAGCGTTGCCGAATACCTACGGCGCGGCTTCAAAAACGTGATGATCTCGTTTGGTTGCACCGGCGGCCAGCATCGCTCTGTTTATTTCGCGGAGCAGCTCGCAAAGCACTTACTAGGGCGCGAGGGACTCGAAATCAAAGTTCATCATCGCGAACTTGAAAGACTTGCTGCCCAGAACTCCGCCGCGTTGGAGAAGTCTGCGGAATGAAGGCGATGGTCCTGGCCGCAGGCCTCGGCACACGGCTTCGCCCTCTCACAAACGATCGCCCTAAAGCTTTGGTTGAAGTCGCCGGCCGCACGCTTCTCGAAATCACGCTCAGCCGCCTGCGCAAATTCGGAGTGCGCGAGGTCATCATCAATGTTCACCACCTGGCAAAGATGATCGAGGATTATTTGCGCGAGAACCGGAATTTCGGAATGCATATTGAACTTTCGCGCGAAGAAGAGCTGCTGCTTGATACAGGCGGCGGATTGAAGAAAGCCGGCTATTTTTTCCAGGACCAGACGGGCAGGGAAGAGCCGTTTATCCTGCACAACGTTGACGTAATCAGCAATATAGACCTCAATGAAATGTTGAAGTGTCACTTGAAGCATGAAGCACTAGCGACACTTGCTCTTCACGACCGGCAAACATCGCGCTATCTTCTGTTCGACGATGATCTCCAACTCTGCGGACGCAAAGCCGGTCGAGACGGCAAATCTGAATTCGTCCGTCAGGTGAGCCATCCAAGGCAGCTCGCGTTTTCCGGAATCCACATTGTTTCGCCACGCCTGATTTCGATGATCACGGAGCAAGGCGTTTTCTCCATCATCCAGACTTATCTTCGTCTTGCTGCCGCTGGCGAAAGAATCTCGGCGTTCCGCGCTG
Organism: Terriglobales bacterium; assembly: GCA_036557105.1. Classification (GTDB taxonomy): domain Bacteria; phylum Acidobacteriota; class Terriglobia; order Terriglobales; family Acidobacteriaceae; genus Gp1-AA145. The sequence continues at coordinate 21,039 of DATBIE010000070.1, read as the reverse complement.
ACGAATACTACTGGCGCGACCTCGGCAAATCCGAAAACATCTCTCAGGCGGCGGAAGATTTCGAGAGTGGCCGCATTTCCTAGCACCTGAGATTTTCACGTTATAATCAATGAGCCATCCTGCATCGCGCCCTTAGCTCAGTTGGATAGAGCGTCTGACTACGAATCAGAAGGTCGGGAGTTCGAATCTCTCAGGGCGCGCCATTCTCGTCCCGGCGCATGCGCCTCCGTTGGTGTCATACCGCTTTGTGCTCGCCCTGTGAACCTCCTTTGACCGTTGCCCTTCGACGAATCACCGGAACGCTAATGAAACGCAATAGACACGTCGAGCTGAAGCTCGCCTTGTCTCGACTTCGCTTACACGTGGCCATGAATCGCCGCTCTACACGGACGCTCAACCGCCGCGTCCAATGGCGAGTCCGACCCGGCGAGCGCACATCCAACCGGGCAAGCGGGCGCAGAAGGCACACGTAGAGAGTTTTCATGGAGCCTGCGAGCCTACTCTGATGCTCGCCCTGTGAACCTCCTTTGACCGAAACGGGGAGTTGCCGGTCGATTAATCACCTGAGCGCTAACGAAACGCAATGGTACGTCGAGCTGAAGCTCGCTTCGTCTAACCTCGCTTATATGCGGCCATGAATGGCCGCTCTACACGGACGATCAAACGCCGTGGTGCATGGGCACAGAGTACTAGTTCGACGCGGCTCGAGATCACAGGCTTTTCGAAGATGAGCTTAACTTCGCTTATACGCGGCCATGAATGGCCGCTCTACACGGACGCTCAAACGCCGTGGTGCATGGGCACAGAGTACTAATTCGACGCGGCTCTAGATCACAGGCTTTTCGAAGATGAGCTTAACTTCGCTTATACGCGGCCATAAATGGCGCTCTACACTGGCGATCAAACGCCGTTGGTGCATGGACACAGAGTACGAGTTCGAACGCGCCTCGAGATCACAGCTTTTCGAAGATGAGCTCAACTTCGCTTATACGCGGCCATGAATGGCCGCTCTACACGGACGATCAAACGCCGTGGTGCATGGACACAGAGTACGAGTTCGACGCGGCTCGAGATCGCGAGCTTTTTCGAAGATACGGAAAAGATAGTTTTTGACCGTGTGTTCGCTGGGGCCGAGTTCGGCTGGAGGCCACCTTAATATTCTGGTGGTCCCGAGAGAACAAAGAGATGCCACCCGGGGTGTACCGCGACCTTCCATACTCTGCGCGGAATGCCGAAGTACACGTTCTGGCTCACGCTGCTTTCTGTTCCTCGCCCTGATGAGCGAAACGGTGTTTCTCTCTGCGCCAGATCAGATAGGCGGCCAGAAATAGTCCGCCGCTAATCGCCCAGCTTGCTTTTTCGATGTAGCCGAGCAGATTGTCAAATTCGTTCGCGAAGAGGTATCCGGCAAACGCCATGGTACACACCCACACTGCGGCACCAAGAAAATTGAATTTGAAAAACCGGCGCCATTCCATATCAAGACTGCCCGCCAGCGGGCCGGCAATAGTTCGCAAGCCGAAGACGAATCGCGAGAAAAAGATGGTCTTGCCGCCGTGGGTTTTGATCAGGTTTTTGGCGGCGCGAATGTCGTCGTCGTCCAGACGAAAGAGCTTTTGCGACCAGCGGATGAAAGTTCGTCCCAAGTGGTGGCCGAGCAGATATCCGAGATTGTCGCCCATCACAGCGGCAGCAACTCCGACCAGAATTACCCAGTAAATGTGCAGTCCGGTTTCTTTATGAGTGAGGAAGCTGGCAAACATCAACACAGTTTCGCCGGGGAGGGGAAGACCCATGCTTTCGCCGAGCAGGCCGAGTAACAATGCCCAATATCCCCAGGAGATCAGGAAATCGTGGACTACATGGTAGAACCAGTGCATCGGACTGAACTTAGATGCATAACTCTGCGAAAGTTCGGAATAATTGGACTCCTGCCGCACTGTGGGAAGTCGGAGTAGTTGAAGCGGACGGAGTGGCTCAATCCGGCATCACAGTTTTTCTCTATAACGCACAAAGGACCAGTATTGTTTGACTTTGTCAAGAATGGCGTATTCATGGCTGTCATTGCCCATGGATTGATCGGGATTTCTCTTATTTGGGACAAAGTGCTGCTGAAAAGGCCCGGCACAAAGAACCTGTTCAGCTACGTGTTCTGGCTGGGCAGCATGAGCGTATTCGGAGTGATTCTGGTCCCGTTCGGCTACAACTCACCATCTGCCGGGTTGATGGTGATCGCCTTCGTTGCAGGTATCGTGCACCTCACAGGAGTCTTTTTCTACTATGCTGCGCTTAAGCGAGGAGAAGCGTCAGAGACTCTGGCGATCATGGGCGGATTCTCGCCGGTTGCAACGGCAGCGATCTCGTTCGGTTTGCTCTCGCGGCACATGACGGGCGCCCAACTGCTCGGTTTTCTGTTGATGACGGCTGGTGGATTCGTGATGTTCTTTTCCGAGAAGCTGCCCATTCGGGATCTTCTTCCGCCTGTCTTGCTCGCTTCCGGACTTCTGGGACTGGTGAACGTGCTCGAAAAGGTGGTATACGACCAAACGAATTTCGTGAGCGGATACGTGTGGTTCACTATTGGCACGTTCGCTGGCGCTATGCTGTTACTGGTACGTCCTTCGTGGCGCGAGCAAATCTTTTCAGAGTCCGGGCAAGACAGCCCGCGCAACCGCTTCTGGTATTTTGTGAACCGCTTTGTTTCCGGCGTAGGCTCGTTTCTTATTTTCTACGCAATCAGCCTCGCACATCCCGCACTGGTGGACTCCATCTCCGGCGTTCGCTACGTCATCATATTTATAGGCGCGCTCGTGCTGACCAAGGTCAAACCAAGTTGGTTGAAAGAGAATTTCCACGCTTGGCAGATGTTTACCAAGGCTGTAGCTACGTGCCTGGTGGTGGCAGGACTGGTATTGGTTGGTTGGAGCGGAGGCAACCGGGGAAGTAGCGGGGATGTGGCACGGTCCACGTTCCAGGAAACACAGAAGCGCATCCAACTACAGGCGAGTGATAACCGTGCACTCTCAGATCAAACTCGGCCGCATCGGCGGGATTGAAATCGGCCTGCACTATAGCTGGTTTCTGATTGCAATCCTGATTGTTTTCTCCCTTGCCGCGCACTTTCACAGCGTGCGAGCCGGGTGGAGCAACAATGCGATCTGGGGCATAGCGGTTGTCACTGCTGTACTGTTTTTTGTCGCTCTTCTGGTACATGAGCTCGCGCATTCGCTGCTTGCGAAATCACGCGGCCTGAGGGTGCGCGCCATCACGCTCTTTGCGCTCGGTGGAGTATCGCAAATTGAATCCGAGGCGCCAGACGCCAAGTCAGAATTTTGGATCGCCATTGTCGGTCCGATTACCAGCTTCGTCATCGGGATCCTGTGCCTGTGGGGGGCGCGTCTGTCCGGCTGGGCTCCTCGAACAGAAGCTTTAACTCCAACGATCGCAGTTCTGCTCTGGCTGGGCTATATCAACATTGCGCTCGCCGTCTTCAATATGCTTCCGGGTTATCCGCTCGATGGCGGCCGGGTGTTGCGCGCGGTGCTTTGGTGGATCATGGGAAGCGCCGAGCGGGCAACGCATTGGGCCTCGCGGGTCGGCCAGGCAGTGGCCTTTCTCCTCATTTTGTACGGCCTCTATCGATTTTTTGTTGGGGCAAATTTCGGCGGATTGTGGCTTGCTTTTATAGGCTGGTTTCTGATGGATGCAGCGCGCAGCAGTTATGTTCAGTTCGGATTGATGGCTGGGCTCCGCGGGCATCGCGTCGGTGAACTGATGGAACGCAATTGCCCGATGGTGCCCGGATATCTAAGCGTGCGCGATTTCGTGGACGAATATCTGCTACACAGCAGCAGCCGCTGTTTTCTGGTTACGCAAAATAGCCATGTCGTAGGATTAATAACTCCTCATGAAACCAGAAGCGCAAGCCGTGAAGATTGGGCGCAGACGAGCGTACAAAGCGTAATGCTGCCGTTGAGCCAATTGCAGGCTGTCCCTCCGGAGATGCCGGCTGTCAAAGCGGTGGAACTGATGACCCGCGAAAATCTCGATCAGCTCTCCGTGGTTTCAGATGGGAAGTTGCAAGGAATCTTTTCGCGCGGGCAGTTGTTACGGTTCGTTCAGGTGTACTCAGGACCCAAGAGCGACCGGCATGGCCGGGCAGCTTAGAAGTCTCTCCAGGCGCAATCACTTTCCAGAGCTTTCAGGCGACTGCAACTTAGTAATTCTTTCCGAGTCTCAGGCAATTCCTACCGAGGCGTTCGGCTACATCGCCTAATATTTTCAAATACTTGCGAATGGCCCCCAGGATGCTACTTCCTAGACCAGACGAAGTGGCGCGCAACGGGGCGCACTGGAGAATAACTTCGGCCAGAGGTTTTCTTGGGCGCCCCTTGCAATTTCCCTCAAGCCCTCCCCCAAAGCTAGGCCAGAACGAGCCGCTGGCAAATATCTACACCCGCCTTCCGAAGCAAATTAGCAACAACAGGCTCCTTGAACCGCGAGGCGTCGTACTCCACCCGAACCGTCTGCTGCTTTTCGTTGAAGCTCACACGCCGGATTCCATAAACTTCGCGCATGTTGTCAATCGCGCGCATGACGGTCTCATTGGGCGGACCGGCGTATTTGTAGGCGACTTCAATTTGTGTCATCCGCGGTAAGTTCCTCCAAAACTAAGATACAACAATCGGAAAAATCACGAACCACAAAGGCACGAAGGTACACAAAGGGCAGAGATCAGATCTATTTGTCACGTCTCTTCGAGATCGTGGTTGACCGGGTATTGAGCCATAGCTCAGCGTGAATCATAATTTGTCGGGCCGAATCTATGAATAAAGAATATCGGGGTTTATTCGCGAGCGTCGCAAATTCTTTGTGACCTTTGCGGTTTAGTATTTTTTCAAAGAGATGAGCACAACACCCAGCACTCTCGCGAGAGATCCCGTTTGCGGGATGACGGTTGATCCGGCCAGAGCTAAAGCAACGGCTGAACACGCTGGGAAAACATACTATTTCTGCTGTGCCGGGTGCGCACAGAAGTTTCAGGCGAATCCGGATGCATATCTCAAGGCGAAGCCTGCAAACCCGGCTTTTGTGACGATTGGTGGCCCTGTCGTCCCGCAACAAACACCGGCATCTTCACCTGAAAAGACGAAGCACGCCGAGCACACGGATCAACCCTCCACGGCGTACGTATGTCCGATGTGCCCAGACGTTCGGGCCGCACAGCCAGGCCCTTGTCGCAGTTGCGGGATGGCACTCGAACCGGAATTTCCGTCGACTCAGACGAAAATCGAGTACACCTGCCCCATGCATCCGCAGATCGTCCGCGACGCACCGGGTTCATGCCCGATCTGCGGCATGGCACTCGAGTCGCGGACGGTCACGGCAAGCCAGGAAGAAAATCCCGAACTCCGCAACATGTCGCGCCGATTTTGGATCAGCCTGGTGCTTACAGTTCCGTTGCTGGCTATTGCTATGGGCGAGATGTTTTCCGGAAGCCTGGTCCATAACGTCTTTCCCGGCGCATGGCTGGCGTGGATTGAATTGCTACTGGCCAGCCCCGTAGTTCTTTGGGGTGGTGCGCCGTTCTTTCAGCGTGGCTGGGCCTCTATCGTGAACCGCTCGACCAACATGTTCACGCTGATCGCGATGGGAACTGGGGTGGCGTACGTTTACAGTCTGATCGCAACGATTGCGCCAGGGATTTTTCCTGACTCTTTTCGGGAGATGGGCGGCCGCCCGGCAGTTTACTTTGAAGCGGCCGCTGCAATTGTCACTCTGGTTCTCCTCGGCCAGGTGCTCGAACTGCGCGCCCGCAGCCGGACCGGAGCAGCGATCCGGGCACTGCTCGACTTGTCGCCACCGACTGCACGTGTGCTCCGAAACGGCAAAGAAGAAGACATTCCGCTCGATCAGGTTTATATAGGCGATCGCCTGCGGGTTCGGCCCGGCGAGAAGATTCCGGTGGATGGAGTCGTACTTGAGGGGCGCAGTTCGGTGGATGAATCAATGATCACCGGTGAATCTGTTCCGGTCGAGAAAGCTGACGGCGCGCGTGTGATTGGCGCAACCGTGAACGGCTCCGGCTCGTTCATCATGCGAGCCGAACGTGTCGGCAGCGAAACTTTATTGGCAAAGATTGTTCGTATGGTCAGCCAGGCCCAGCGCAGCCGCGCGCCGATTCAGCGCCTGGCGGACAAGGTTGCCGGATGGTTCGTTCCTGCGGTGATTGCAATAGCGGTCATCACATTCGTCGCCTGGTCGATCTTTGGCCCCGAGCCGCGTCTCGCCCACGCAATCGTGAACGCCGTGGCGGTGCTGATCATTGCCTGTCCGTGCGCACTGGGCCTGGCGACTCCTATGGCCATCATGGTTGGCACCGGCCGGGGAGCGCATGCTGGAGTCTTGATCAAGAACGCCGAAGCGCTCGAAACGCTAGAAAAAGTTGACACGCTGGTTATCGACAAAACGGGGACGCTGACGGAGGGGAAACCGCGCGTCACTGGTTTTACAAACCGTAGTCCACTCGGCGAATTCGAAGTGCTCAGACTTGCAGCAAGCCTAGAGCAGGGAAGTGAGCACCCACTGGCGACCGCGATTTTGGCTGGGGCTCAGAAACGTGCGCTTAAGCTTTCGCAAGTTCAGGGATTTCAGTCGCATCCCGGAAAAGGGGTAGCCGGTACTGTTGATGGCAAACAGGTTGCAGTCGGAACTTTGGCCCTGATGCGAGAACAGAAAATCACACAAACAACATTCTCGGTACTGCGAGGCTTCGACGATACCGTCGTCTACGTTGCCGTGGATCATACGTACGCAGGATTCATCAGCATAGCCGATCCGGTGAAAGCGTCAGCTCAGTCTGCGATCCGCAACCTGGGAGACCAAGGTCTGAGGATCGTGATGCTGACAGGTGATAACAATACGGTTGCCAAAAAGGTATCAAGTCAATTGGGCATTCAGGAGTTCAAGGCCGAGATTCTGCCCGCTGACAAAGCGAAAATTGTGAAAGAACTGCAACAGCAGGGCCGTGTAGTGGCGATGGCTGGCGATGGAATCAACGACGCACCAGCGCTGGCTCAAGCGAACGTGGGTATTGCGATGGGTACCGGAACCGATGTGGCGATCGAAAGTGCAGGAATCACATTGCTGAAAGGCGATCTTGCAGCGATTGTTCGCGCTCGCAATCTTAGCCGCGCCACAATGAAGAACATCCGCCAGAATTTGTTCTTCGCATTTATCTACAACTCAATCGGAGTTCCGATCGCAGCCGGCATCCTCTATCCATTCTTCGGACTGCTGCTCAGTCCAATCTTTGCCGCCGCGGCCATGAGTCTTAGTTCAGTCTCGGTGATTACGAATTCGCTGCGGTTGAAAAATGTCAAGCTGTAACCTGATCTGTCTCGATCAAGGTGTACGTACGCGTCGCGCTATCTCTGGCCCTAATCTTCGAAAGTCTGCGACGTTCCAGGTGTAGATAACCTCTGCCCCGGATTTGAGAGCACAGTGCGCAAGCAGCGCGTCGTAGATCGTTCCCCCAATAATTCCAGCTGCCGAGGCTGACGCCAACGTAGAGAAATAGTCTGCTGCATCCAGAGGGACGACGGTCAACTTGGTTCCTACATCGTCAAGGAAAAGTAATGCCTGGTCGCTGCTCATGCGTTGCTTACCTGGAATACGTGTAACGGCTGCATAGATTTCTGCCAGGCTGTGTGAGCCGCAGTAAGAATTGCGTTTCTCAGACTCTGCATAAATCGCCAAACTGGGCGCATGCTGCGGGTGTTCCCCCAGTACGGTGGCGACAAGTACAGACGTGTCAAGGAATCGCTTCAAGGATGAATACCCAGAACCTTGCGATCACGCTCGCGGCGGACTTTCTCAACGGCTTTCTTGGCGAGCTCGGGAGCCATGGGATGTCCGGAATGAAAAACCCACACACCACGAACCTTCTTCATGCGACCATTGCCGCGAGCAGGGCGGAGCACGATCTGATCCTCGGTTGCTTCGAGTTCCAGCGAATCTCCTGGCTCAATTTGCAGCTCTTGCCTAATAGCTTTGGGAAGGACGACTCTCCCTGCCTTATCCAAAGTGAGTGTGGCATTCATAATGGTATTTTACCATTTATCGTGTCATAAATGCTACCATTAATCCTGGATGGGCCAACTATCACCTATGTTCCCCGGCACACATGTTCTGATCGCCATCATTCTGCGGACATTCGCCATCTACCTTGTGGTCCTTATTGGCGTGCGCCTGAGCGGCAAAAGAGAAGTCGGGCAGATGACGCCGTTCGATCTGACGCTGCTTCTCCTCATCAGCAATTCGGTGCAGAACGCCATGACTGGACCGGATACGTCGCTGATCGGTGGCATCGTGGCGGCTGCCACGCTGCTGGTCATGAATTATCTGGTCGCTGAGTTGGCTGGGACGAACCGCAGATTCCGCAAAGTGGTCGAAGGCCAGCCGAGTCTTCTGGTTCATGATGGCCAGATCATCATGCCGCACATGGCAAAAGAACACGTCACGATGGATGAGTTGGAGAGATCAATGCGTGAGCACGGCATCAATAGCTACCACGATGTGGCGCTCGCGGTGCTCGAAGTGGATGGCTCAATCAGTTGCGTGAAGTACGAGGACCTGAATCCGGCTGCGCACAACCATCTGCTGCGGCGCAAATACCTTCGCAAAGAGTAGCTATTTTGTGAGAACCAGCGGTACTTCGTCATATGGGGCAATGGTGACCGAAAGAGACTTGCGTGCGGCAAAAGCATCAGCAGTAATCGGGAAGCTGGCGACGACTGTTCCGGATAGTTTGACTCCGGGATTCAATTTCGTTTCGGTGGTAAGAAGGTTGGTCGCATGCTGCTTCAGGTCTGGGAAAGCCTGGAAATACCGTTGCGCGTCGACCGCCGGGGCCGCGTCATCCGTGAATTTACCACTGCTGGTTTCGGTGGCGACCTGGATGGTGTGAATTCGCGAAGGCTGGTCCGAGTTGTCCTGTATGGAAACATTGATTGCGACCATCACCATGTCCTGACCCGAGATCGGAACTGCAACCACGTCATCGATCGATCCCGAGGAGAGCGGGTGAGCGCGATGAGTCAGCGAGTAGATTGCGACAACTACAACGACGGCACCAATACAGATTGCAAGAATCTTCCAGGGCGGCAGGTTCTTGCGTGCAGTCCCGTACTCTTCGCCAATATCAAAGTCGGTCTGCGAATCGGGAGTGCTGGGCGTTGGCGGAACCGTGGGCGTTGTGGGTTGATCGGCTGGCGGCGGAGTGGGAGAAGTTGGGCTCGACATGGTGCCCTCCTACAGTAAGGATTGTACTCGCCGCTCCCAAAATCAAGCCGGCCAGGCGTGCTTCATTGCTTTTGCGAATTGCTCCTGGGACAGAGTATTGAGTACATCATTCGGCGTGAGCCATGCGCGACGAGCCTGAAGCACACCGTAGCGGATCTTCTCCATATGCGAAGTGTGATGGGAATCGGTGTTAATAACTATTTTCACGCCGTATTGTTTTGCCATGCGTAGATGCCTGTCGCAAAGGTCCAGGCGATCGGGATACGCGTTCAATTCCATAGCGACTTTGTTTTTTGCTGCGGCCTGCAGCACAGCATCCATGTCATACGGGTAAGCATCACGCCGCAACAGAATGCGGCCAGTGGGATGACCGATGATCGAGACATTCGGACTTGCGATCGCATTAAGCAGGCGTGCGGTCATTTCATCGGCTGATTGATTGAAATGTGAGTGGACGCTGGCGATGACAATGTCCATTTGCTCCAGCACGGAATCGGAAAGATCGAGCGTCCCGTCAGCGAGGATATCAACCTCGATGCCAGCGAAAATTCGGATACCTTCCATCTTGTCGGACCACATGCGGATTCTTTTTATATGTTCGAGCGCACGTTCATCATCCAGGCCATTGGCGAAGGCAAGATTCTTCGAATGATCGGTAATCGCCATGTACTTGTAGCCACGCTCACGGGCGGCCAAGGCCATTTCTTCAATTGTGTTGCGCCCGTCGGTTTCGATGGTGTGCATGTGAACGTCGCCTTGCAGGTCTGATTGCGAAACCAATTTTGGAAGGGTATGTTTCTCCGCCAAATCGATTTCACCGCAGTTCTCCCGCATCTCAGGAGGAATGTAGTCGAGGTTCAGCGCAGCATAAATTTCTTCTTCGGATTTGCCGGCAACCGGCTGTTTGTCTTCCAGACGAGCGAGGCTGTATTCACTGAGCGTATAACCCATTTTTAGCGCCCGTTGCCTGAGCGCAACGTTGTGGCCCTTAGATCCGGTGAAGTACTGCATGGCGGCGCCGAACGAAGCGGGAGGAAGAAAACGCACGTCCACTTGCATCCCACCCCGCATACGGAAGCTCACTTTGTTCTCGCCGCGGGCGATAATTTCCATTAAGCCCGGTAACTTGATGATGTGCTCGATCAATTTTTGCCGATCATCATCATTGCAACATGCAGGTCCGGTGACCAGGATATCGAGATCGCCGACAGTTTCTCGGCCACGACGCAGCGAACCCGCAGGAATCGCTTTTTCTACGCCGGAATAATCTTTCAGGTGCTCGGCGATCTTCTCGGCCTGAGCTTCGGCCACACTGAGGAGGAAGCGGCCGGCAATCCTGCGGTAGTCCTCAATCGCTTTGAGGATCTTCTGCTCGTGCTTTTCTCCCATCCGTGGCAGTTCGCGGATTTTTCCCTCGCGGGCCAGGTTCTCCACGCCTTCCAAATCGCAAACCTGGTAAGCGCTCCAGATGAGCGCAACCGTTTTCGGACCAAGTCCCTGGACACGCAACAATTCCAGCATCGAAGGCCGATATTTCTTCAGCAACTCGGCGTGAAGCGAAAGCCGGCCCTCGTGAAACATCTCTCGCAAGTTGTTCAACATGCCTTTGCCGATTCCAGGGATGGCCAGTACCTGTTTGGGATCTTCGATCAGCTCGGAAATTTGTTGCGGCAGAGCTTCAATTGCCTCAGCGGCGTTGCGGTAGGAACGTATACGAAACGAGTCCTGCCCATCGACCTCGAGCAGGTCGGCAGTTTCGTAGAGAATTCCGGCAATGGACTTGTTATCCACGAGAAAAGGTTAAATTAAAGCGAGAGGGTAGAGAAAGCTCGGTGATTTACTTCTGTACAACTCTGCGTCCTCTGTGTTCGAGTTCTTAAAAGCTCCACCATAGAGGACACAGAGTTACACAGAGGAAACATCACAGAGAATGTTTGCTGAACAGATGTCCTAGTTTTTCCTTCTTTGTCCGCAGATATTCGGCTGTGTGTGCACTTGGCGCTACCTCGCAGGGCACGCGTTCAATGACCTCGATTCCAGCGCGTTCAAGCGCGGCAACTTTTTCCGGATTGTTCGAGAGCAAGCGGACCGTTTGCACCCCGAGCGCCTTTAGAATTTCAGCGGGAAGAGCGAACTCGCGATGGTCTGCCTTGAAGCCAAGTTTTTCGTTCGCTTCGACGGTGTCGAGACCAGAGTCCTGCAACTCATAGGCTTGCAATTTCGGCATCAGGCCGATACCGCGCCCTTCCTGCTGTTCGTAAATCAGGATGCCGGCGCCTTCTCCAGCGATCATCGTGAGAGCCATCTCAAGTTGCTGGCGGCAATCGCAGCGCAACGAACCGAACACATCGCCAGTCAAGCATTGCGAATGAATTCGTACCAGCGGAGGATTCGCGTGCACATCTCCCATTACCAGCGCGACGGCGTCTTCAGGTTTGCCTTCCGACGCAGCGGGAGTATGCCGAAATCCGTAAATCCGGAAATGTCCCCAGCGAGTGGGAAAATCAGCGGAGGCGAGTTGCTTCGCAGCTGAGCTCACAATTTGATTATAGAGTGGCTAATGATCAGCGGCTCGGAGGCTTGCAGCTTTGAAAGGCTTTGCTGCTAAGGACTGCGATTAACCACTATCGCTACCGGTAACCGCATTCACGAGGCCACTTTTTTACTAACTGCCATATCGATAACCTCTGCTCCGTCGCGGGAAGACTTTGATCAGGGCCAAGCCGGTGACAAATCCCCCGACATGCGCCGCGAAAGCGATTCCTCCGGTCTGATGATGTGCCGCTGAGGCCATGACGCTCGTCATGAAAAACTGGATCAGGAACCAGTAGCCGAGAAAAATCCACGCCGGCAGCCACCAGAATGTGAAAAACACAATCAACACAACCAACGTCAGAACTCGTGCGCGCGGATACAGCAGAATGTAGGCGCCCATAATGCCGGCAATTGCGCCGCTCGCGCCGATCGTCGGCAGCTGAGAAGCAGGGTCGATGGCAATATCGGTCAGCGCGGCAGCCACTCCGCATAAAAGGTAAAAGATCAGATATGTGAAATGGCCGAGGTGATCTTCGATATTGTCCCCAAAAATCCACAAGAACCAGAGATTGCCCAGAATGTGGAACGGATCACCGTGCAGGAACATCGAAGTCAGGATGGTGAGAAATGTTGCGGAGAGCGGGTAGTGCCCCGCACCCGTGAGCGCACGCGTGAAGTGCTCCGGAATTAACCCGAATTGCAGGACCAGCACATCAAAGGCGCGCTGCCCTTGAAATTTCACAGGAACCTCGAGAAACACGTACACAGCTACATTCAACGCAATAAGAAAGTAGTTCACTACAGGTGCGGTGTATCGAGGCTGGTCGTCGCGAATGGGAATCATGGAATTGAATCATTCAGTCATTGAATCGTTGAGTCATTGAATCATTTGAGTCATTCAAGCAGCGCTGGGTCGCTGCGGGTCTTGCGATTTTACAATGACCAAGTGACTGAATGATTTAATGATTGAATTTTATGAATGGCGTTCTGATCATCGATAAAGCTTGCGGGATGACGTCGCACGATGTAGTTGCATGTGCGCGACGCATTCTGAAGCAGCGTGATGTCGGACATCTCGGAACGCTGGATCCATTGGCCACGGGAGTCCTCCCGCTCGTGCTGGGAAACATGACGCGTCTGGCGCGGTTTTATCTGGCTTCGGAAAAGAGTTATGAAGGAGTGATTCGTTTCGGCTTTTCGACCGATACATACGATGCGGAAGGGGACGCTCTCGGGTCCCCACAAGAGTTTTCGTGGAACCTGGATCAGGTCCGCGAGCTGGCGTCCAAGTTCAAGGGCGAAATCGAGCAGATGCCGCCGCCGTTCTCTGCAAAGAAAATCCACGGGGTGCCGGCCTACAGGCTCGCCCGAAAGAGAAAAGATGTCGAACTGAAGCCGGCGAAGGTCCGCATTCTGGAATTTGAGATCAACGACGTGCAGGGAAGTCGTGCCCACTTTCGCGCACGCGTCGGCTCGGGGACTTACATGCGCTCGATTGCGCATGATCTTGGCCAATTGATCGGGTGCGGCGCGCATCTTGAATCTTTGCGACGAACGGCGGTTGCCGAGTTTACGCTGAAAGAAGCACACACACTGGAGCAGATAGAAAGGGCCGCGGAGACCAGGGAAGCGGTGAATGAATTACTGGTGCATCCACGCAAACTGTTACCGTCTTTGCCCGCAGTTACGGCCACCGACGAAGTCGCGTCCCGTATTCGCCATGGACGCCCAGTAAACCTCCCGGAGCTCTCCAAGGCCCGAGAGGTGAAAGTGTTCCATGGACAGCGCGATCTGATCGCCATTTCAACGCGCATCGCCGGAACGCTGTTTCATCCGAAGATTGTGTTGGGATAATGTCTTGAGGCGTGGGTGGCAGGGAAGTAGAACGCGATGGTGAGTCGATCTATAGCGCCCGGCAGTTACTGATCGAGTTGCTCTCTTGAATCGTCTGCAGCCTCTGATCGTTCATCATTGCCGACTTGAAACAAGGCGGCCTGAGCCTCTGCGTGCTTTTGAAGCTCATCCATTTCGTCGACCGAGACCTCGGATCTACTTTGTTTACGCTCGGTGCGCCGTAAAGCCTTCTCGCGCTGCTTCTGCTGGCGTGCCTGTTCCTTTTGACGTTTGCTGAAAGTGGACCGACTTCTCGGCATAGGCCTCCTTAATGGCGCATAAGCAGCAGGGGTGAACGCTGCAGCTATGTTTCGTGACGGTATTGGTGCAATTACCAGCGAGGCTCGCGAGGCTGGCGTGCATGGCCGCGATAGTCATCGCGTCCTCCGCCGCTGCGACCTGCTCCGCCGCGACCGAAGCGCTGTCCCCCGTTTCCGCGCGGCCGGTCACTCTTCGGCTTGGCCTCATTCACGTTCAACGTACGACCGCCCAGGTCGGATCCATTCAGGGCCGCAATCGCCTTCTCTGCTTCACTGGAGTCTGGCATTTCGACAAAAGCAAATCCGCGTGAGCGTCCGGTTTCGCGATCAGTGACAATGCTCACATTTTCTACCGTCCCATGCGCCGCAAAAAGGTTGCGCAGTTCCGAATCCGTCGTACTGTGCGGCAAGTTGCCAACGTAAAGCTTCATTGGGGATCCTCCATAAGTTCGGCGATTGCAGGCACATTCTCAGATTGGTCACCGTGGCGCGAACGCGACGAATCGGAATCCCGCCGCGGCGCAGGAAGATCACGCTTAGCCTGCGTCCGCGCTTCCATTTTCGAGCGTACAGCCGAAATGCGGCGGCAAGCTTCTAAAATCCCCCAGTGCTGAGATGAGCGGTTACTCGCAAACTCGACTGTCTTATCCTCGAGTAACGGAGTATCAATCTCCGCGTCCGTTGCAGCGATTTGGTCGATACCGGGCGCGGCGGCCAGGTAATCAGGCTTGCCTACTAAGAACATGATCTGCTGTTGAGGCATAAACCTACGAATGTCGTCACAGAATTTCCGTGTCGTAGCATGGGACGCAGGCACATTCACAAGGACCAAATTGTAGAGATCAGCCCGCCACCAGCAACGGGCCTCGCTGATGTCGGCAGCGCAGTCCACCTCGGCGCCGAGCCTTCGCATGGTTTCAGAGCGCAGGTCACGCGTGATGCGGGAGCTATCCACGAGCAGCACGCGCTTTTTCTTCGAGGCGAGGGACGGGGCTGCCTTAAGCACCGGAATCACGGACGGCGTCACGCCGACACGTCTTTCTTTCCAGTTACTCGAGAAGCTGCCTTCGAAGGGCTGACGGAAGTTGCCAGCTTAGCCTGGTTGCGCGCCCGACGAGCAATTTTCTTCTTTCGGTCGCGGTTGAATCTCGCCTTATCACCATTAATTGCAGACATGAATTTTTCTCCGACGCTCGAAGGCAGGCACGTACATATGAGGTTTCCGCACAGGTGATTCTCCGAAACACAACAATTGTGTCGATCGCGCCAAGCTTTCCCCGGTATGTGTCTCAATCGCGAAGGCGCAGTGGTTCGGGGTCTTCGAGGTTAAGAGTTGAAGTTTGCGCTTTGTAAAGAGAGCCTAAGCTCTATTTCACCTTGGCATCGGCTCGCTGAGTTTCTTCCAAATCCCGGTTGAGTTGCTCGATGAGATTCAGGATTGTGGGAGAGTCCTGTTGGCCAATTGCAGTTGACTCTGTGTCACTGTAGCGCTCTCTCGCTTTTTCTCGCATAAAAGACCTATTTCCGCTACTTTGATACTACTCGCTCTCTGCTGAAATGCATAGTTCACGTGGTGAGCAGTGCAAACAAAGCACTTACAGGGACTCGGGGTGTCCCGTTTGCTAATCCTGCGGGTCCCGCGTAGTATCAGGTTGTGCGTTAGACCGAATCGGTCGTCAGCAGCCCTCGCCTTAACAGCAAGTTATCTGCATAAGTTTTTCTTCCGACTCCCTCCAACGTAACTATCAAAAAGGAACAACAGTACAACAATATGGAACAAGGAACAGTAAAGTGGTTTAACGATGCCAAGGGCTATGGTTTTATCAGCCGGCAAACTGGCGAAGACGTTTTCGTGCATTTCTCAGCCATTCAGGCGGGTGGATTCCGCAGCCTGCAGGAAGGTCAGACGGTGCAATTCGACGTGACGAAAGGGCCGAAGGGCTGGCAGGCTGAGAACGTGCGGCCGGCGTAAGTCTTCCGAGGTTGAAAATGACACTGAGGCGAATGGAGTCCATTCGCCTCTCGTTTTTTTGGATGTAGTTTGATCGGTTTGAAACTCCGCGTTATATAGAGGCAATGCGGATTCAGTGGTCGAGCTAAAGATCCATCTTGCGCGCTGCTACTGAATGCTCAGGGTCTTTCGTCTTACGTTCTTCTTCAGCCCGAAGGCGTGCAAGATATCCAGCGAAAATTCACTCACGAAGTTGTAACCGCTGCCAATTGCGGCCTGCGACACCATGCTGTAAACGCCGCCACGCCAAATACGCTGTCGTTCGGGAAGCCACGTGTTGTACAGCACACCCGCTGTGAAGGCCGCTGCGTACATTGGAAGCTGTGGCCGCAGTTCACGCTCAGTCTTGTTATAGGCCAGGAAATTTCGCGATACTGCATGACCTGTGCGACGCCAGAATCCATCGCAGCGGCAAAAGTCGTATCGAGGCTCATAACCCAGCAGAGCATTTCCTGCCGAGAAGATGCTGTTTTGAATAACAAATTGCCCATAGCGCGCAACGTAACGTCTGCCATATCCGGAAACTCCACCGCCCCACTCATGAGGTTCACCCCGCGCCTGGTCTAGTCCGGCCGAGAATGCTCTTGCCATATACGAGCCCGCAGTGACAAAAGTCTGCCGTAGGTAGATTTGCGCTCGTTGCCTGTTCGATAGAGGATGCAGCGGCTCCTGAATCGGAATATATGGCCCAATGATCCACTCGATCGGCAAGCGCTCGAGCCTTTCATGCTTCAATTGGCTATTGTCTTGTTGCGAAGGACTATCCGGGATCCCTGAATCAGGATTCCGGCCGGCCTGCTGTGCCGCTGCCGGTGGAACCACAAAGCTAAGTCCAACGAGTACCGCAAAACATAGCCGAGGCAACATTCACCCATGATCTCGCACTTCCCAGCACATGCCATGTGCGGATCGGATACGCTTGCCCGAAAAATCTGTGAGCTGCGCGAAGGAGTTTTGTATTGCACTGACATTTCGGTCGCAAAAAAGCTTTTACTCTACCTCGAAACTAATTCCGGATGGCAGGGTTCTGCTGTGAGGACCGTTGTAGCTCATCTTCCCAGGAGGAGTAACCCATGTCAGCCCGTTTTTCTTTTCTCTCCGTGATCGCGCTCTCGCTCTTTACTTTTGCAGGTTGCAGCAACGCTATAAACCCTTTTTGCGGCAATGTCCGGCCCGCGCCTGAGATCGGCTCAATCTCGCCAAGCGCAGTTGCTTTTTCCGATGTACAGCAGGGGGTCTTGCTGACCATAACGGGAGACAATTTTGTTCCGGCTTCTGAAATTGTCGTCAACGGGAAAGCTCTGGCAGCAACGGCGCTCAGCGCACAAAAGCTTCAAGTGACCCTCAATACCGCGGTTATCGCGCAGCCAGGAAAGGTAAATGTGAAAGTGAAGACCCCGAGCGGCAACAGCGCCGATGTCGGCTGCTCGAGTGGCGGCACAAGCAGCATTTTAGTGCTGACCGTGAACTAGACAATGAACAGTAAGCAGGCATGAGACATTCGTGCCCGCCTGTTCGCGCTATTCTTCAGAGCGCTTTTGGAGTTCATCCCAAAGCTTGTCTAAAACTTCAGCACGATTTGCGCCGTGAAGTTCACGCTGCAATTCCTCAAGCGCGACCGCGACCACGTGATAATGATGAGCGCCCGCAAAACGCGGGTCCGAGGTGACTTCAAGCCATAAGCGGTGCAGAAGGTCCAAATCCTGTTTGCGCAGGCGAGGCGAATGGGGCCCGAGTGAATACTCGCGCGAAACCCCGCTAGGAGAGCGGATTTCCATGGTGAGTCGCGGGCGAGGCTCGGGCAGACGCTCCCATGCGTCGCCCGTAAGTTTCGCTTGCTCGTCAGGGCTCAGCTTATTGGAAAGACCGCACACGATCCGACTCGACTCCAGCCGCTGCGCGGTAACGATGATTGCATCGAAAACATCCGTTGCCGGCGCAACCAGCAGGGAAACTGGCTTGCCCTCTTTTTCGGCCACCGCAACAGCCGCCGTGAACAACTCCTGTTCATATGTGTCGAAGACCTGGTCGGCATCGAAGGCGACTCCTCGCCCGAACGAAGGCTCGCGATGGTAGAGACGCGCAGTCATCACGACGACATCCTGCTGCTTGGTATCGGTCCTGCGCAGAACGTCGCCAAGATAATAGAGATTTCTCGGGTCCCGAATCGCCACAAGGATATTCCCCGGGCGAACACCTAATGTTTGACTGGCCGGCTCTTCGTTTCCGTAAATGCGGAATTGGTCCAAACCTTCGGGTTTTCCGGCACGCTCTTTGGCGACGTGGCGTTCCGAATAGGTGAATAGCGCGTAAAACACAAGGCTGAACGAAATTCCGCCCACCGTAGCTTCATACTTCGTGAACAGGTTCACCAAAGCAGTTAGAAAAAGGACGGTGGCGATGAGAATCACGCCGAAAGGCAACTCGCGTCCGTTACCCAGAGGAATGTTGAGAGGTACTTTCCATTCGCGCTTGGCGGGTTCGGTGTAGCGCAAGACGAGGACTGCGAGCGCCAGCATCGCAAAGCTCCAAATCACGCCAAATGCATAGAGACCCGCAAGAGTGAAAACATTTCCGCCGGTCACGACAATAGTGAGCAACTGCAAGCCGACGACAAGATTGATGATGCGATAACTAGTTCCGTAGCGTCGATGCGGTTTTTGGAAGGAAGCGGTGAGCACACCGTCTTCGGCAACGCGGTTGAGAACACCGTTCGCGCCCACGATCGAAGTGTTGTGCGCGCCGGCCAGAATGAGCACTCCCACGAGCACGACGAATCCATGGAAGAACAGGCGGGCCCAAACGGGCCCCCAAAGATTCATCGCGATGCCGCCGATAAGGTTGCCGAAATATATATGGCGCTCGGCGTCGGGGATAATCATCACGGCGAAGAAAGATGTCAGCGCAGTGAACAGCAAGGCGTAGATGCCGATCACGACCGCTGCCTTCTTCAGATTCTGCAGCTTGGGGTGGGCGATTTCGCGGTTCACCTGCGCCAGTGTTTCTTCGCCGCTCATGGCGAGCACGGAGTGCCCGAACCCCAACAGAAGAATGAATAATGTCAGGTGAGTCAGCCAGGTATTCTTCAGGCCTCGCAGCCAGCCCAAGGATTCATGGTTGAGGATGATCCCAGTTCTCAGCGGATTGGGCGGTACCTGGAACGGTATGTGGAACAGAGTGATCGAACACCAGATGATGAGGATCACGACCATCACGGTTGTGATGGACATGATCTGTAGCGCCTTCTCGCTGGACTCGTGAATGCCCTGGATGTTTTTCAGCCAGAAATACAGGGCCACGAGGATGCCAAATCCGGCGGCAAAGGCGTTGTCGGGGAAATGGTTCAGCGGGTGATGAACGTAGTCCGCGATATCGTGGATGAACCCGACCAAATATTGCCCGGCAACCACGGAGCTGAGTGGGCCGGTCAGAACATAGTCAAATAGAAGCGCTGAGACAGAGAACTTGGCAAGCGTACTGCCCATCGCGCGTCTTACTACTCGGTAAACTCCGCCACGCACGAACATGCTCGTCGATTCGATGTAGAGCATGCGAACGCAGTTCGCAAACAGCATCACGGCGAGAATGAACCAGGGCGCACTCTTGCCGATAACCTTTTCTGCGTCGCCGCCCACGTAATAAGCCGAGGAACCCAAGTCAGAGAGGACGATCGCCGCCGCGCGCCAGAAGGAAATGAAGCTGAGCAGCACCGTGGTGGCTACGAAGACTTTTATGGTTGGACGCTTGCTGTTTTCGCCGAAAGTGGCCATGTAAGGTGTTGGAAAATGGGTCCGGTGTCAAGAATTTAGCATATCGGCTGGAAGCAATACCGAAAGTGATCAGAAGAAGAGATTTCCGAAGGAGAATGAACCAAGGTACTTTAAGCTTTTGGCTTGTGTCCGGAAATGACGGACTCAAGACATGCTCAAAGAGAACAGGCGGTGAGTCCGGGGATATCAATCATCCGCGTTGGCGGTAATCTCAGGAGCCAAAGGCACGGCGACTTCCTGGTCTTTGTACTGAAGCTGATACAAACGGTAGTAAATGCCGTGTTTTGCGAGAAGCTGTTGATGTGTTCCCATTTCGCGCAACTGAGCCTTGTGCATGACGATGATTTTGTCAGCACGCTGCACGGTTGAAAGGCGATGCGCGATGATGATTGAAGTTCTACCTTCAACCATCTTGCCGAGTGCGTCGCGGACCTTGAATTCGGTTTCGGTGTCGACGCTCGAGGTCGCTTCGTCGAGAATCAGAATTTTCGGTGAATGCGCGAGCGCGCGCGCGAAAGAAATCAATTGCTTCTGTCCGGTTGAAAGAGTTGAGCCGCGTTCATGCACTTCTTCTTTGAATGTATTGGGCAGCATGTGAATGAAATCGGCGAGGTTTACGTCTTCGGCGGCCTGTCGAACTTGTTCATCGCTGATCCATTCAGACCCTAATCGAATGTTGCCCTCAATGGTGCCCGTGAATAGAAACGGGTCTTGGAGCACCACGCCGAATCTCTTGCGCAGCTCTGACAAGGGCATTTCCTTTACATCGATGCCATCAATGCGAATCGCGCCCCGCTGTACGTCGTAAAAGCGCAGCAGAAGAGAAATGATCGTGGTCTTTCCGGCACCTGTGTGTCCGACAATTGCAACCGTCTCGCCTGGTTCAATGGTGAAACTGACATCTTTCAGGACCCAATCAAGTCCCGGATCTGGTGCAGCGCGGGCACTGTTGTCCGCGCTATTGTCGCCATCCATTGGCGTTGTCCTGTACGCAAACCAAACACGGTCGAATTCAATTCGCCCGGGGCCATCGGGAATTTTCGTTACTGCCGGCTCCGTGATTTCCGCCGGAGTGTCGAGCAATTTGAATACTCGCTCTGAGGCCGCCATCGCCGATTGCAGAATATTGTACTTTTCGCTCAGGTCCTGAATCGGTCGAAAGAAGCGTTGTGCGTACTGCATAAATGCGACTAACACGCCCAGGGTAGTGACGTTCCGCACCAGGTGAAAACTGAGCAGCGTCTTCGGATCGAAGCTGACAGCCAGA
>DATBIE010000069.1:0-15152 GCA_036557105.1 Terriglobales bacterium | reverse complement strand
GAGAGGGACATCGGGCGATCCCATGTTTTCTGGATTGCGCGTCTTTTCACCGGAATTTTCCGGCAAGATACTGCCCCAAGTGGCGCCGCCGAGTTCCGTGTCATGGTGCGCGCGATATGCTTGGCGCCCGAAGTACCAGCCGAGGGCGCTACCGATGATCACATCGGATGCAAAGTGCTGCTGGCCGGTCACCCGTGTAGCACTTACTCCTGTAGCCAGAGCGTACGCAAGGATTTTCGTTAGCGGTCCGGGATATTCATGTGCAAGCACGCTTGCCACGGACCAAGCGATTGCAGCGTGCTCCGAAGGAAATGAGCTGCCGCCCTGAAAGAATGCACCGCTACCGGTACCCTGATAAGGTCGTTCGCGCTGCATGGCGCCTTTAAAAAGATACGAAACCGCAGTCGCGTTGATCGCTGCTTCCCCGCTGAGCAGTCCGGCTTCTGACATCTGATCGTTGTCAGTGATATGGCCGAACAGAAAAGAGCCAGCCCCTGCGCCGATTAGGGAGTAAGTTGCGTAGTTAGAAAATGTCTTGCTGCGATTCACTTCGCCCAGCGGTATCTGCTTTGAGAGCCAACTGTCACCCGCCATGAATCCGGCTGTTACTCCAGCAAGCGGAGCAATCCACTCCAGGTCGCGAGTACGAAAATGCAGCGGTGCGGTCCAGAAGGAGCGCTGATCATCGGCGAGATGCTTCACGAATGAAAAACCCAGATGATTTTCGGGATCAACGCCAGGCTCGAGTTCGTACTTAAAATCCTGGTTTGCGGACTCAGCAGGGCGGAACGGATTCAGCATTGCTTTCTGAGAATGATCGGAGCTGGTGCCGAGATTTGGATCCGCAGGCTGACCAACTGCAGAAACATTGATTCCTGCTTTGCTTTGGTTAGTCTGTGCCGACATTGCTGTACGCAAAAACATACTAACTACGACTACTAGCACGACGTTACGGATCGAGAACATCTGCAGACATCGACTCTAGAAGCTGCGTGCAACTTGAATCGCAATACCAACGGCATACGCCAACTGTGCCGATTGCAATGTGGTCTTCCATTTAGTGGTGCCGCTGAATGCCTTTTCAGGAACCATGACTAGATCGCCGGGGTGGAGCGCGGCATGCTCGACTCCGCCTGTAAACAGCCCGCCCGAGCCGCCCGCCACGGAGCCGTCTGCGCGGATCACGAACACAGCCTTCTTGTTTGCGTTGTTCGTGGGCCCGCCTGCCTGTTTCAAATACCATCCCGTATCTTTACCAGGCTTATAAGTGACGGCGGTCGGGTTATAGACCGAGCCTTCGACCATCACGAAGTTAGGCCGCTTTGGAATGTAGATAACATCACCAGCACGGACCTGTATGTCCGCAGGAGTGTTCGCCCAGTGCTTGATGTTGGTGCTGATGTGGATGACCAGCCGTCCGGAAGGAGGTGAGGCTTGCAATTTCTGCAGTGCAGATTGCCACTGGTTAACAGCGGCTTCTTTCGCCATCTTCTGGTCAGAGTCCTGTTCAGGAATTAACGTGAGGTTCGCGCCATCCAGACGGACCTGACGGATCAGTTGCTCACGGTTTTCCTGTTCTAGCTGGCGCACTTGTTTGCGCTCGAAGATGACGCCGTACGGATACGCGTCTCTACGGAGACCTCCAGCCCGTTGAAGGATTGAGCTAAGCCGCTCGCCTTCCTGAATGCCGTAAGTCCCCGGATGGATGACTTCGCCTCTAACCGCAATGGTGGCACCGACATCTTTCCATCCGGTGATTTGCTTGATCGTGAGTACGTCGCCATCGTGCAAGCGAACATCGGTGTCAGGCTCGCCGGCCATAGCCTTTGCGATCTGTACGTTTACGCTCTCGCCGGCGACATTTGTACCTTGAATCACCTCGTAGTGCGTCAGGTCGGCAGTTTCTGTGTATGCACCGCGCTTGAGGCCGCCGGCAACGCGGACCAGGTCAGCCGCGGTCATATCTTCACCCAATGGATACTTTCCCGGCTTTTCCACTTCGCCCTGGATCGAGACTGAGGCCGGGTCAACCTGGCCAAGATTCCGATGGACGAAGATGCGGTCTTTGGGTTCGAGCAGAAGGTCGTCCTTGGGGTCCCCGTCAAGGGCCTTCTTCAAATTGACGCTGATGACCTTCAGCTTGCCATCTTCGGTGTGGCGGAACACTTGCGCGTTATCGAGTTCGGCATCCGGAGTGGCCCCACCGGAGAGATAGATGGCGTCTCGCAGGCGGGTTGCCCCGTTGGTGATGTGGTCACCGGGATCACGTACTTCCCCGCTGACCGTAACAACTGGCGGATCCTGGAAATCGTATCTGCCAAAAATACGGACAGTGTCAAATGGTTTCAAAATTAAGTTTGAGTCTTTTCCAGCAAGGGCATCGCCGAGATTGAAGGCCAGAACTTCGGGCCGATAGTCTGGGGCTTCGAGACGAATAATTTCCGCGTGACGTTTGTATGGCTCGGGGAGCAGATCGCTATAGGAATGGATCAGGTCAGTCAGTTTCATGCCGTCACGGTACGCATACTTGCCCGGGTGAAAAACATGACCATCGAGATAAACGGTCTTTTCTGAATAAGGAAGAATGGGCGAGATTCGAACCTTGTCGCCGTCCTGAACAGTGAAGTCATCGAGCGCCTTATTAACCGCTTGTGCGTCGTTGGTCTCGGGAATATCGAGACGCAACATGGTGTGACTCTGGTGCGCAATGACGCGTTCGACTTCAATGTGGCGATAGGTGCCAGAGGGCAACACTCCGCCCGCAAGTTGCAGCACCTGGGACAGGCTGGTTTCGTTGCCCAGTTCATAAATCGCGGGATGCATCACCATACCGGAGACGGTGACTTCGGAGCCAACGGGAGGAACTTGAATGGTGTCACCGGACTGGATCTTCGCGAGATCGTTATGAACGCCGTGAAGGAGAAGATCGTAGGCATCGACTTCCTGGATCAGATCTTTCCCGCGGAACAGTTTCAAATGACGAAGTGACCCGCGCGAGGTTGGCCCACCCGCCGCGTACAGGGCATTCAGTGGAGTCGAAAGCGAACTGATGTCATACGGGCCTGGATTCTCGACTTCACCAACAACGTAAACGCGGACGCTACGAATCCGCGAAAGAGAGACGTCGGCTTCGACATCGTGAAACTGGGTGCGTAGCGCCGCCTGAACTACGCGTTGAACATCACCGAGAGTGCGGCCGGAGACCTGAACGGTGCCGACCTCAGGAAGGGCGAGCCGGCCTGAAGGATCGACAGTGCGCTTCAGCCGTTGCGCAACGCCTCCCCAGATATCAATGCTGACGCCATCACCCGGACCGAGCACATAGTCCGGGCCGGCAGGAAGATCCATCGGCAATTTGTCGACATTCCCCGTGCCGTTACGGAATATATTCTCGCCGAAGTGTTCGAGCATGGCGGGACGCGGCGAAACCTGTGAATACAACTCGTAGAGAGACGGAACATCGGCATAGGGATTCGCGCGACGTCGAATCTGAGGGCGGTCAAGGTTCAAATCTTCAGGCGATGGAATTTGACGACGCGGGACTTCGAGCCTCGACTGCAAGTCTGAATCAGTGGAGCGACTTTCGAAATCGTTTGTACTTCTCTGCGAAAATCCGTTATTTGGCACAAAGTTCGGGAGCGAACCTTCATAGTTAGGAACCGGAAAATTGCCGGCGCGCCCTCGCGTGACTGGAGAACTATCCATCGACGGTGTGTTCAGCTTGGACGACGAACTCGCGTTGAGAAGTCCGGGAAGCTGATCTGGCGTAACCCGGCTCATAGCGAAAGAATTCGATCCCGCCGCGTTCGGCTCTATTCCCATGCCGTCGTAAAGGTCCTGATCGTCAGGCAAACTGGTCATCTCCACCTGACGCTGGGAATTCTGCATTTCAGGGCCAATCTGCGGATTGGCAGGAATCGTCGGTGGAATCTGATTTGGTTGGACTGGTTGCTGCGGAGTGGTGGAGTAAGGCGTACCGCTTTGCTCGTGCTTTTGCCAATATCCGTCCTCTTGATTTGCAGGCCGTGTCGCGCCAGTTTCAAGAGTTTTTTGAGTTTCAGCGGTGGGGATTCGTGTGATTCCAAGGCGCGCGTCCATTTCGCGCTGCTTCTCAATTTCTTCGAGAGTTGGTTTTGCTTTTATATATGCGCGATCCTCGATCTCATGGGTCGCGAGTACGCAAATATTATGGTCTTCCAGTAAGAGCTGGAACAGCGCGTCGTCCGTCAAATCTTCAGGATCAAGAATTCGCCCTTGCTCATAAGCTTTTCGAACCAACATCTTCTTGACTTGCAGCAGTAGTCCGGGTTCCTGCTGAAGTAGTTCGATGATCTTCTGAGGCGCAAGTGCGACTTGTCTTTCAGCCGCTTGCTCCGCGCGAGACTTCATGGCGAGGGTGCCGTTGGATTGACTCTGGCCTAAGCTTAGAGCGGGAATGATCAGAGCCGCGAGCAGTACAGCAGAAACAGAGAATCTGGTGGAACGGGCGAATTGAGTTCTGGTGCGCATGCACAATCTCCTGCGCGTTACTTGGACCGCATTTTTTGAAACCGAATTTTGCCAACTGTCCATGACGAGACTCATAGCGCTTCGAGGTCAGTACCGTCGATTTCCACCGCCACCGACCGCATCAGCACATCCACTGAAATCACCACACGGCTCTTGTCCTTTTTGCGCGAAAGAATTCCCTCGGCACCGCACATCGGGCCATGCTTCACACGAACTCGTCTGCCAACACGCAGGTAAGGACAAGGCTCTGCGTACATCTGGTTATCGAGCGCATTCCGCAAAGCCTCAATCTCGCGTTCCGGAAGAGCTGCCATCCTTCCATTGAAAGTGACCAGATGAACCGCACCGGAAACTTTCAAGACCCGCAGCTTGTCTTGTTCCTGTATCCGGACGAACACGTAACTCGGGAACAGTGCAAGATCAATCTGCTTGCGGCGATCTTTCCAGCGATGCCATGCACGATAGAGCGGCAGAAAAGTCTCGACCTTCCGCTCCTCCAACTGCCTGGCGACGACCTTTTCGTGACGAGCGGTCGTGTAGAGCGCGTACCAGTGGGCGGATTGCACGTCGTGAGTGAGCAACACGCCTGCATGCGCAGTGTTGAAACCTGGTGCTGGAATCAATTGCTTCTCAATGCCCATCTGTAGCTCCGCCACCTCACTTACATCCTGGCTTTTGTGAGATAGCCACTTAAACCTTTTTTCCTCAGCTACTTACGGACGAACGAAAACACAAAACCGATGCAGATGCAAATTACATAACGCGTTCGAGCCGCGGCTGAGTTTTGCCGCGAATCACGTTCAAAATCCCTTCTTCCGAGCTTTCAATGGCTGTGGATCGAATATCCGACCAAAAGAAAATGCTGTTGTTGTCTTCTGGCGCAACAGCCAGAACCTTGACCAACGGATGATGGACGAGCAGGTAGTCGCAGATTGGTGGACGTTCGCCGGGCTTATCAAGGGCGATGATTACAACGTCTGGATGTGACTCAGCCACAGTTTGGGCGATCTTTGAGTCGTCCTCCAACTCACCCAAGACCTCGATATCTGGTTGCTCAGAAATCGTGGCGAGCACCAGATCACGCATGAGTCGAGGTCGATTCGCCACCAACACTCTGATTTTTTGCATGGTACGCTCCAAGCACGGACGCGAGTGCGCCGATTATCTACGTGATCGGCTGTAGGGGTAAGGGACAAAAGTGTTCCAGAGGCGAAGAGCGCAATCAGGACATGAATAGGTATGAATAGTCCATGTAGTACCAATCGCATGGTGTACCGGAGTACCTGTTTTGTACTAATTGACCTGAACTTGCCCAGATGGAGGTGCATAAGGTGATGGGAATAGGTACAAAAAGAGGCAGCAGAGGTGTGTGTTTCGCGATGCGAATCGAAGTCCGAGCTACTCTAAACTCGCCATTCTGAACGGACTAGACGGTAAGCCCCTCAGTGCGGCAGATATCGACGACGGCGAGGCGATGCGTGGCGCCAAGTTTCCGCAACATCCGATGAATGTGGTTGCGAACGGTCTGTTCGGCAAGTTGGAGTCGGTTGGCGATCTCCTTATTAGTGAGGCCTTGCGAGATTAACCCAACAAGCTGTTGTTCGCGATTAGTCAGGCCTAGCCGACTGCGGGCATAGAAGCTCGGCATTTGGTTTTGCTGTGCAGCAAAGCGGAACAGGAAGGCACATAGTTCCGGGGAACACGATGCGCCGCCGGTTGCAACCGTGCGCACTGCGGCGACTACTTCGAGCGCGGAAGCGTCTTTGACTACATAGCCCATAGCGCCTTCCCGGATGGCCTGCAACAAGGCATGGCTGTCGGCTTCCATGCCGATCATGACCAGCTTGACGTCGGGGAGACGTTGCTGCACCTCGCGCACGAACTCGACGTGCACAATATTTGTAGTAAAAGAATCGATCACCAGGACATCGGGCGATGCAGCGACGATCTCTCGCAAGGAATCGTTGGTTAACGAGCACGAGCCGACCACGTGAATAGATTCTTTGCGGGAAAGAATCTTTGACAAGGCTTCGCGGAGAAGCCGATTCTGGGCCAGGAGGAAAACGCTGGCGCGCCCATCAGTACTCATTGCCACAACCACCCCATTGGCTGGATTTAGTACCAATCCTGCTTCTTGTACCCGGCCCTTTACTTACGGGACCATTTCCAACAGCCACTTCACCCAGGGTTTACTGTAGCCCATCTAAGAGTTGCCGGTGATTCTAAGTGTTGGATCCGGCATCTCACAAATAAACATAAATAGATCTTGTAAACGATGGCACAGAGATCTTTCGGATGGGAAGTGAACTTCAGTGGATGTGCCACAGAGTCGTTCCAGAGTTGCTGAATAATTCTAAGCGAATATCGGGCAACGTCCTAAACAACTTTTTGTGGAAAACGACACCGGAACAATTACGAAAGTTCCGCACAGAACACTGGCATCCCCTCGAAACCCTGCTGATTGATTGGGAAGTGAACCATGATTCAGCAACTCTGGTTTGGTTCGCAGGCTGAATTCACAAAAACGGAACGCAAGCAACGTAGCAATTTTGGACGTTTTGGCTGAGGTCGGCGAGCAGCAGGCGATCTGCTGGATTTCCGTAGTATTTCTAAGCGACGGCAGTCAAGAGAGTTGAGGGGGCGGAAAATGAAAGTTTGTTCCGTTTTCGTAACAAGGTTTCGCCGAGAACACGGTTGAACGTAGATCTCGGCGAAGCACGATCACGAAACCGCAAACACGTCTCAAATTGCGACACTACTTTGGTTGGGCAACGACTCGAATATATGGCTTCGGCGTTTTCCATCCTGCCGGGTACTTCTGCTTTGCTTCATCGTTCGAAACGCTTCCGCTAATAATCACATCATCGCCTTGCTTCCAGTTGGCTGGCGTAGAAACCTGATGTTTTACAGTGAGTTGCAGCGCATCGATGAAGCGAAGGATCTCGTCAAAATTGCGGCCGACGCTCATCGGATAGCTGAGCTGCATTTTGATCTTCTTGTCGGGTCCGATGACGAAGACAGTGCGAACCGTGGCGTTGTCATTCGGAGTGCGACCTTGTGAAGTGTCTCCCGCCGATGCTGGCAACATGCCATAAAGCTTGGCGATCTTGAGTTCGGAATCTCCGATCATCGGGTAGTTGACTTTGGCCCCAGCGGTATCTTCGATATCGGCTTGCCATTTCTTGTGATCGCTGACGGGATCGACACTAAGGGCCAGGATTTTCGCATTGCGCTTGGCAAATTCGGGCGCAAGCTTCGCCATCGTGCCGAGCTCTGTAGTGCAAACTGGGGTGAAGTCTTTCGGATGAGAAAACAGCACGGCCCACCCGTTACCAATCCAATCGTGAAAGTGGATGGTGCCTTGCGTGGTTTCGGCCGTGAAATCGGGCGCGGGGTCATTGATACGAGGGGCGCTGGAAATAGCTGGATCTAAAGTTGCGGTGCTCATTTTGTCTCCTCCTTGGAAAGAATTTGCCGGAACATATCCCGGAAGCTGAGCTTTCGGCAGCAATCAAATGAATTTCGCGTAAAGCAAAAAACCCACCCGGGTTGCGCCGGGTGGGTTTTAGAAAATCTCATGCCTACCCACACGCCGACGCACCGATACAACAACAGGTGCAGGCCGAAGTGGAGAAGGTTCGCATGCAAATAGCATACGCAGCGTGAAACTCAGCGTCAAATGCGATTCGCCCACACCCTGAGGATTCGAGAAGACAGAAATTTTGCGGCAAAAAAGACTCCCCTCGATCCAATGCTTATGGAATTACGCAAGCATCTTGGATTCACACAAGTAGATGTCTTCACTTCGAGACCTCTCGAAGGCAATCCTCTGGCGGTATTTACCGATGGACGATTGTTGACCACGGACGAAATGCAAGCGATCGCTCGGGAGATGAATCTCTCTGAAACCACGTTCATTCTTCCGCGAGACCAGGCGACCGAAGAACAGCGCGGTGTTCGCGTTAGGGTCTTTACCACTCAAGAGGAACTGCCGTTCGCTGGGCATCCGACGCTGGGCACAGCTTTTGTCCTGCGTGGGGACACCGGCGCAAACGAGATCAAACTCGAATTGAATGTAGGCGCGATTCCCGTCCGGTTCGAAGACAAAGACGGTCAAGTTTTTGGCGAGATGAAGCAGAACGATCCCGCTTTCGGACAAATCCATGATCGCAAGACCGTCTCGCGAATCACTGGCATTCCTGTTGAACACATCGATCCGCAGCTCCCGATTCAGACAGTTTCAACCGGTGTCCCGTTCACCATCCTGCCTTTGCGAGGGCTCGAAGGGATGTTGGCACTGCAGATCAATCAGGCGGAATCGGCAAAGTATCTCAGCGAATCGGGAGGAAAATTCTTCTTCTGTGTGACGCAAGAGACTGTCGATCGCGCCGCGCGCCTGCATGCGCGCATGTTGTTTTACAACGGCGAAGACCCGGCTACCGGTTCAGCTTCCGGCTGTGCTGCGGCGTGGATGGTTCAGCACGGAGTCGCGCAGCCCGACGAGCGCGTGTTGATCGAACAGGGACTCGAGATGAAGCGCCCCAGCAGGATTTTTGTTTCCGCGTCGCGGGGCAATGACAGAGTGGTTAATGTTCGTGTCGGTGGAAATGTTGTTGAAGTTTTGCGCGGCAAACTTTCCTTCTGAATTCACAGGCACGGAATCCCGCAAGAAATCCGGCTCTGCACACACAACCTGATCTTTCAAGTCGAAAATTTCGCATTGGCTTTCGCGTCACTTTACACACGTCACCTACGACGATAGGATTCATTCCGCTCTAGTCGATTTCTCAACCAACCATCTCTAAACTTTTTTCGCGCGGAAGTTTTCGCGCCTGCAGGAAGGCCAATGAAACCAAAACGCACGATCCTCTGTGTTGACGATAATGAGCAATCACTTTCAATTCGCAAGGTTATGCTGGAAACCCGCGGCTACCGTGTGCTGGCATACTCGGACGCACAACAGGCGCTGGAACGCTTCTCCCAGGGGGGAGTAGATCTGGTCCTTACAGACCTCATCATGCCAGGCATCGATGGTTCTAAGTTGATTGAGGGCGTGAAGGGGCTCTCGCCGGAAACTCCAGCCATACTTCTCTCCGGAAGAGTCAAAATTTACGAGCGCGAAAGCCGCGCGGATGTTTTTCTGGCAAAAGGAATGTATGCGCCTGCGGATCTGCTGGAGCGGATACGGCTTTTGCTGGTAAAGAAACGCGGCCCCAAGCGCTCGCAGCATCGTCTGCAGACTCAAGCCATACAACCGCAAGCCCCACCAAGCCAAATCGCCTCAGCTTAACCTCAAAAAGCGAGCCACGGATTTTGCCCGATCACATTTTTTTGCTCTTTGTGTCCGTATGGAAAAATTTCTTCTTCAGTCTCGTATGAAGAACTAGGTTTCCGGGCAATCTTGGCCCGACTGCGGGGATAGAACTACTTCAAATCGATAAGAGGCGATAATTCGTAAAATCTGCGTCGATCCGTAACCAGTCCTTAAAAACCAGGGCGAAACAGCGTGTAGTGAGCCGCCAACGAACCACACTGCCATCGAAATCCGTCTGATCTGTCCAACTCTCCTCCCGGCAACTGCATCTTGAAGAGGTCAACCTATGATCTTTAACAGACCGTTCACGATATTTCGTCGCAAACGGACTGAAAAGATAATCCTCGCCATTTGCCTCGCAATTCTGGGCTTTGCGGTATTTCTGGTGGTTCTTGCACATCATGCGGGACCCTTGCTGCGAGCGCGAGTGGTCCAGACCCTTACGGCGCGTTTCCACACTCAAGTCGATTTGATGAGCCTAAACATTTCCGTGTATCAGGGCGTGATCGTCTCCGGAAAGCAATTATCGATCTATGGAAAGGCTGACCCGAATATTCATGCACCCGGCGTACAGCCTTTGATCGGCGTCGATCAATTCAGCTTTCAGGTTGGAGTGCTCGATCTCCTCCACTCGCCGATGCACGTCGGAACGGTGTTCATTAAGGGCTTACAACTTAATATTCCGCCCAAGCGGAACGGTGGACGCGAAAAGCCTCTAGGATCTGGCACGGGAAAGATAAGCATCGTTGTGGACCAGTTTCACGCCGAGAACGCAGATCTCATCATCAACACAGACAAGCCAGGTAAAGAACCTCTTGAGTTCGCCATCAGGAACCTGTGGATGAAAGACATCGGAGCGGGCCGACCCCTTACCTTCACTGCGGCGCTTATTAATCCCAAGCCGCAAGGTTTCATCGATTCAAAAGGCGAGTTTGGCCCATTAGATAGTGATGAGCCGCGAGAGACTCCAGTGCGCGGCGAATATCAATTCACTCATGCGGACCTGGGCACGATCGCGGGGATCGGAGGGATTCTGTCATCAACCGGAAAATATCATGGCCGCCTGGACCATATTTCGGTTGAAGGCCAAACCGACACGCCGGACTTCCGTCTTGACGTCAGCAACAGCCCGGTGCCTTTGAAGACCAACTTTCATGCCGTGGTCGACGGTACGAACGGAAACACCTACCTGCAGCCGGTCAACGCGACTCTTCTTAACACGAACATAGTCGCGCAAGGTTCCGTGGTGCGCTCGAAAGTGCCGCATGGCCATCACATCAAGCTCGACGTGAGCATCGCGAATGGCCATATTGACGATCTGTTGCGTCTAGCGGTGCGCACCAGGCCCCCAGTGATGGCGGGGAACCTGCACCTGAAAACCGAGCTCGACATTCCAGCGGGCACCGAGGACATTTCCAAAAGACTTCACTTGAACGGTAAATTTCAGGTCACAGGGGCACACTTCTCCAACGACAAGATCCAGTCCAAGATCGACGATCTGAGTATGCGCAGCAAGGGGAAGCCGAAGCTCGCCACTGACAATGTCCCAGACAACGTCAAGACACGGATGAGCGGGAACTTCGTGCTAAGAGACTCGATGATCACCTCTCCTAATATTGTCTTCCAAATGCCGGGTACGCGAGTGAACCTTGGCGGGAGCTACAGCATGGACGGAAACAAATTTGATTTTCGCGGTCACGCGCGCTTTGACGCCAAACTTTCACAGATGGTAGGCGGCTGGAAATCAATATTCCTCAAACCAGTCGATCCGTTTTTCAGCAAGAATGGAGCAGGAACCGTGCTGCCAATCCGCATCGACGGAACAAAGTCCGAACCTCACTTCGGGCTGGATTTCGGGGGCGGAGCCGCCAAGTCACAAGAAGCCGATGCACACTGACAAACAGATTTGGACTTGGACTTGTCTGTTTTAAGCGTGAGCTGCACTGCCTTCAGCATCCTAGTTGCCTGGTCCAACGAGTTTCATTAGCGCGATTGTTGTAAGATCAATTGCTTGAATGCCCTCCATTATCGAAGCAGCTGATCTGCGTAAAACCTACCACATTGGCAAGATCGAAGTTCCGGCTTTGCGTGGAGTTTCGTTTAACGTTGAACGCGGAGAATTCGTCAGTATTGTTGGGCCGTCGGGCAGCGGGAAATCAACACTTTTCTATTGCCTGGGCGGACTGACGCGAGCCGATTCGGGGAGTGTGGTTATTGACGGAGTCGATTTTACCAAGCTCTCAGACTCGGCACGCACCCGCATGCGTAAGTCAAAGATTGGCTTTGTCTTTCAGAAGTTCAATCTTCTACCGACGCTTGACGCAAAATCCAATATCGAAGTAGCAGTGGATATCGCGGGTAAGAACGGAGGCCGTGATTCAGAGCACTTCAACAAGATTGTCGATCTGCTTGGGATCAGCAAGCGCCTGGCACATCGCCCTTCAGAGCTTTCCGGCGGAGAGCAACAGCGCGTGGCATTGGCGCGAGCACTCATCAACCGCCCTGCGATTGTGCTGGCCGACGAGCCGACGGGGAACCTGGATACGAAGAATTCCCAGGTGGTCCTCGGGATGCTGCGCCACTCAAACAAGGAACTCGGGCAGACGGTGCTGATGATTACGCATAATCCTGAAGCGGCGACGTACGGCGACACGATTATTCACATGCGGGACGGCGAGATCGTGGCGCCAGAACGAGATCCGCAGTGGCATACAGGACATTAGAGAGTTCGGTTGTTCGGCACTAATGGCTCGCCATGGCACGCTCATTCCTCTGAGGCTGGGGCTAAACGGAGTCATCGGGCGACTTCACTGCTTGGTTTATAATCGTGTGACCGAACGCTGAGCGGGAGTAACTCAGCGGTAGAGTGCGACCTTGCCAAGGTCGAAGTCGCGGGTTCAAATCCCGTCTCCCGCTCCAGAATTGCTCACCTGTTTTTGACGTTCGGCCGCGCGGCATCCTAATCTCCGCATCCTCCAAAGGCGTCCCCCAGAGCGGCAATTGAGGCAACGCTCTCGAACAACAATCCCAAACCAAGCGGCATACCGCTCGCCACCGTGACCGGCAGTTGCACAATTCTGACCTTGAACCTTGGACCGCTTGATTTGAACCTACTTGGCCTCAGCGTTCACCTCATACCAGGTAGTGCTCAACATCACTGCAGTGCCTGGAGCGGGCAATCTGCTTGGAAATCTGCTTTGTGCCGTAGCAAATTGCTGAATGGAGGCAATCTCGGCAACCTTCTCACGCAATTTACCGGGTTGTTGAACCAAATCCTGGCTGCACTGTAGTCGATAGTCTCGTTTTGCTGAAATGCCCCGACAGAATGAGCCGCGGCATTTTTCTTGTCTCGTGCTGTGTTGCGCGAGCTTTGAGGTTCTCAATAGACTTGACTAGTACGTCCGTTTGATAGTTGTTCCCGCATCTTGCTCCGAAAATTGGAATACGAATTGGACATTTTCGGCACGGAACGCTACTTTAATATCCTGCAAGCCGCCCATCCAGCAAAACCGGCTGAGTGGGGGCTCGGTTGGGCGCGGTACCCAAGTGGTAAGGGAGAGGTCTGCAAAACCTTTATGCGTCGGTTCGATTCCGACCCGCGCCTCCAATATTCCAATTGATCGCCGCTTCACCAGGTTATGTGACGCGTTGCTCTCGATGAATCAACAACGATCACGCTCAGGCTCTATGCCGTAACCCCAACTGCTGCCTGCTTCTCGGCCATGTCCCCGATGAATGGCAGCTTGAACATTTGCCCCTGATAGGCCTTCAGCAAGAGGACAACCCATAGAATGAGGCCGCCAATACCAAGGACGAAATGCAATGGAATCGTGAGCAGTACGAGGAAAGGAATCACGCTGAGAATTGAGAGTGCAATGCCGATGGCGATGAATGCCACGCACACGAACAAGCACTGAAATGAGTGGAAACGTATAAATCGGTTTCGGTTGTAAGGCGCCATTACAAGAAAAATGATTGCCGGAATAATCGTCACATAGGCCAGCATGCCAGCCACATTGTCGGTCATGCCGGTTTCGGCGGCGGTAGTGGCGGTTCCGGCTGTAGCTGCCGAACCGCAAGATGGGCATGCTCCACCAGCAGCCAACTGGGTACCACAAGTGCTGCAGAAAGCCATAAGCTCCTCCAGATACTGAAATTTTCAGGGGAGGCTTTCCCGCCGCCACGCTGATGGCCGCAAACGATATCAAAAAGCCGCGGGAAAGACAAACACAATTACGAGCATTTTCTAAAATTGGGCGCGCCAAGTAAACGCCGAGGAATCAGAGACTTGCTTTGCATTCTTGCTGATTGGGTTTCGCAATGCGAACGGCTGTTCTAATTTCGTAACAAGAACGCAAAGTCTCGAGAAACAGGTTGCGCGGGTGTATGTAGGGTTCAACTGGCTGTTGCACGG
Source organism: Terriglobales bacterium (assembly GCA_036557105.1). Classification (GTDB taxonomy): domain Bacteria; phylum Acidobacteriota; class Terriglobia; order Terriglobales; family Acidobacteriaceae; genus Gp1-AA145. The sequence goes on along the minus strand of DATBIE010000069.1, from coordinate 915 downwards.
AAGAAACTGGGAGGTGCAGCGGCCCGCCTGTGGTAGGCTGCGCGACTGACTGGCAACAGGAAACACGCAGCCTTTCTCTTCTTCACACGATGGATAGCTACATTTGGGCGCAACCAATCTTTCGGTAGCGACAACTTCTCTGAACTCTCGAAAGTCGTTATTGCAGTAACAAGGACGATCTTTGTAGAGACCTCGGGCAGCCGCTCATTATCCATCGTATGTCTAATCGATTGCTGTATTCACTGACGTGCATTTAGAGCAAGCAAGCGCCCGGTAGAGCGCATGGCGTTCCAGTCATACTCGTACGCCGCGCCGCAAGTGAGGCAAACCTGATAATGCTTGCCGTTACGGTCGAGTCGCGGCCATGTAAAACGGTGAGAGCAGCCTCTTCTGAAGACTAGCTTCAAGAAACTCATTTGCTTCACTCCTCACAGGGGATTCCATGCCGCCTTCTCTGCAGAAGAAGGCCCAGGGTAATGCGAGTATCAGTTAAGCTCGATGCGTTAAGAGGCGTGCTTTCGTCCGTGAGGGCCAAAAAGTATGCCTGTCGGAGTGGCGGCAAACTGATTTAAGCAGTGTATTGGAGCGCTTTCAAATTACGAACGTCCAATCGCCTATAGGCGATCAGATTTTTCTAGAGTTGTTAAGCGGAACACCGGAGAACCTCGAGCAGAGATCTCTTGATCTCGATGCGGACGGAGGTCGCTGGTAGCATTATTTGCTTATGCCTTCTCCACGGAAAAAGGTTTACGACACTCTCATCGTCGGTTCGGGTGCTAGTGGGGGATGGGTTGCCAAAGAGTTGGCCGAGCGCGGCTTGACAGTTGTTATGCTGGAAGCGGGACCACCCCGCGTTCCTACGCGCGATTTCACTGAGCACGTGGCGCCCTATCAATTGAAGTTCCGCGGTTTTGG
>DATBIE010000068.1:0-6000 GCA_036557105.1 Terriglobales bacterium | reverse complement strand
GGACTCGCCAAACAGTTTCCTGATGACACGATGCTGAATTCAGCCTGGATTCCGGTCGAGCGCGCCACAATGGAAATTCGCCGCAATAATCCCGCAAAAGCAATTCAGCTTCTGGAGAGCGCGCGCCAGTACGAATTTGGATCCGGACCTTTCTCGTGTGGATATTGGCCTGCTTACGTTCGTGGCGAGGCCTACCTGAAAACACATGAGGGAGCGCAAGCGGCGGTCGAATACCAGAAAATTCTGGATCACCGTGGCGTCGAGCCAACGAACCCCCTGTACAGCCTGTCCAGTCTCGGTTTGGCTAGGGCTTATGCATTGCAAGGCGATTCTGCGAAAGCCCGTACCGAATATCAAAACTTTCTCGCCGAATGGAAGGACGCTGATCCCGACGTTCCAGTGCTAAAGCAAGCCAAAGCCGAATACGCGAAGCTGCAATAGAGATGGCGGGTAGGGAGGACACTCAGATCTCGCCCACTGTTCTCCGTGTAGGGGCGGCCCTCCAGGCCCGCCCGCCGAGCTTCAAATATATTCGACGGGTTTCCTCCATAACCACGGATACTGCTCGGGAACCACTACTAGTCCCGCACGCACAGGGTTGGCCAGAATGTAAGCAATTTTCGCATCCAAGCTCTCAGATGAACGCAGCACATGATCAAACGATTCCTCCTGCCAAAGAGTCCGGCTGCCGAGCTTCGGGTTAATCTGACGCGCTGAAAAGCTCTTGATACTCCTCAAGATCTTGTGCAGAGGCAAGATCGAACGGGTCGGTTTGTGTACTACAGGCGTCAGGACGAGATAGACATGATCGGGCATAACGAGTGCCACATACATGTTGTATTTCGTTCCGTGCCCGTACAAGCAACTACTCAAGACAATGTCGCGCGCCCAATTCGGCAAGATCTGGCGATGTTTGGTAACGAATGTTATGAAATGTCGAGAATAGTCCTTTTGAATGTGTGGCAGATTGCGCCGGTAGAAACTCACTGTGAAATTTTCGATCAGAAGTTGGCGAACGCAGCAGAAAAATTCATAACAAGTTCCAATTCGGGAGCTGATAGTGGGGCGGGCCTGGAGGGCCGCCCCTACACAGGCACAGGACATTGGGGCGGACCTGGAGGGCCGTCTACACGGGCACAGGTATATTCATGTCATGAGCTTGCTTCGCTTTCTGATGCTGCTTTCACTCGGCGTCTGGCTCGGTGCGCTTATCTTCTTCCCGGTGGTGGCGCAGATTTCATTCAGCGTGCTTCCCTCTGCGCACCTAGCTGGACTTGTAGTTCGCGATTCGCTGATCAAGCTGCACTGGATCGGAATTGCTTGCGGCATAGCTTTCCTGATCTGTTCAGTTGCTTACAACTATGGCGTGCGCGGGCGAGCACGAACGTTCGCTGCCACTCATCTTCTAGCAGTGCTCATGCTAATCCTTACTGCAATCTCGCAATTCCGAATCATTCCTCGTATGGATGCACTGCGCGTTGCTGGCGCCGAAATCTCATCTCTCCCCACGAACAATCCGATTCGAACTCAGTTCGATTCTCTGCACGTCTGGTCGGTTCGCATTGAAGCCGCCGTGCTCGTCTTGGGGCTTCTCGTCCTCTACTCCGTTGCACGGCGCTGGTCATCATCACGGCCCTAAATCGAGCTATTCACGCCTCTTTGCGCCCATTACTTAGGTCATCTTGGGAACATTACGAATTCAGAGCATGATGAAGTGGACGTGCGAGAGCACTCCTGCCGATCGAGTCAAACCTGGCCGCGGTTGGAGTGCTGTCCCGTTACAAGCCTCTGGGGACCATAAATGCACATTGATGATCTGCTGCGGATTGCTATGGAGCGGCGCTCCTCCGACTTGCACTTGAAGGTCGGAAACTACCCCCATCTTCGCATCGATGGCGAGTTGTCACCGTTGACCGACCAGCCGCGCATTACCGCAGAAGACATGCTAACCATGGCATTCAGCATGATGTCCGCACGGCAGAAGCAAAAATTCAAAGAGACCAGCGAAATCGATATGGCGTATGGTGTTGCCGGCCTTGGGCGCTTCCGCGTCAACGTTTTTCAGCAGCGCGGGAACGTGGGCCTGGTGCTCCGCGTCATTCCGACCAAGATCCGGGCCCTCGATGAATTGTATTTGCCTAAGATAATCGAGCAGATTTGCGAAATGCCGCGAGGGCTTGTACTGGTGACTGGCGTAACCGGTTCCGGCAAGTCAACTACTCTCGCCGCGATGATCGACCGTGTGAACTCCACGCGCGCGGAACACATCATCACCATTGAAGACCCCATCGAATTTCTGCATCGCGATAAGAAAGGTTATGTTAATCAGCGTGAAGTGGAAGTGGATACGCCAAGTTTCTCAGCCGCGTTGCGCGCCTCTCTTCGCCAAGATCCCGACGTGATTCTGGTCGGCGAAATGCGTGACATGGAAACCATCGGCACCGCTTTACACGCTGCCGAGACCGGTCACATGGTGTTCTCGACTTTGCACACCCTCGACGCCGTCGAAACCATCAACCGAATCATCTCTGTGTTCCCGCCACCTGAGCAGAAGCAGATCCGTTTGCAGCTTGCTGCTGTACTACGCGCCGTCATCAGTCAGCGCCTGGTTCGCCGCAGCGATGCCGAAGGCCGTGTCCCTGCGGTCGAAGTCATGATCAACACAGCTTACATCCGCGAATGTATTCTGGTTCCGGAAAAGACACGCGCCGTTCGCGACGCGATTTCCGCCGGCACGTCGCAATACGGCATGCAGACCTTTGATCAGTCGTTGTGGGATTTGTTCCAGGCAGGCCTGGTCGCTTACGAAACTGCTCTCGAAAACGCCTCAAATGCTGATGACTTCAAGCTCCGCATGCAAGGCATCTCGTCAACCAGCGACATGTCGAAGAATGCGATGCAAGCCGCCGGCTTCGGCGGAAGGTAGACCGGTTTGGGTCGGACATTCTTGTCCGACCTGCCCGAACCCTCGGTTGGCTAATTCAAATCTTGTTGCTTAATTCAAAAACAACTCACCGCCAGGATCGCCAGAAGCCCCGAGAATTCTCAATCAATTCTCGGCGTCCTCTGCGTTCTCGGCGGTGAATAAGTTTCCGGACGAGAATGTCCGGTCTGAAGTGTTAGTACGCTGCCGCGGCGAGAGGTTCCCGCTCGCTCTCGCACACCATCGTTACGACCTCGTTAAAACATGAGATATCGAACACGCAATTCAGATGCGTACGCGTGAGCATCTCACGCACGAACGGTCGCGGGTTCACCAGCTTCAGGTGAGAACCATTGCCCTCTGTCCAGCGGTGCAGATACACAAGCAGGTTGAGGCCGCCCGCATCAATCGTTTCCACCTCTGAGAGATCGAGCACGACTACGCGCGCAAGTTTCTCCTGCAGTACGGCATTGCGCAATGCGCTCTCCTGGCCGCGAACAATGCGGCCCGCGCACTTGATTACTACTATGTCTCCGGCTCGATCGCTCTTTACGGTAATCATGACTGGCTCCTGATTCAGTTACGTATATAGACGTCTTTCAGTTCCCATTGTCATCAAAACTTTGTTAAATGTTCTGTTAATATCGCGCACGGAAGTGTTGCTACCTTCATGTGAACATGGGGTTTACACGCCGTAATCTCGAATCTGAGAACGAGCTCTACGACTACGCAGTTGGAGCTCTCGCCCGCCGCATGCGTTCCATTGCAGAGCTGAAACGTTTGCTGCGCCAACGGGTGGAGATTGACACTGAAATAGGACAAACGCTGGTTGAACTCGTGATCCGTCGTTTGAAAGACCAGGGCTATTTGAACGACGCGAAATATGCCACGAATTACTCAACGCTCCGGCGCGACAACGAAAAATTCGGACGTCGCCGCGTCATTACCGAACTGAAGGCCAAAGGCATTCACTCCGAAATCATCGACACGACTGTTGGTTCAACTTTTTTTGAAGTAAACGAAGAGAAGCAGGCCCGCGAATACCTGCGCCGCAAGCGCCTTCAGAAACCAAACGATCAGAAGAAGACCGCAAGAGTTTTTCGTCAGCTTGTGCGTGCAGGCTTCAGCACAAAGACAATTTTCACGATTCTGAAAAAGTGGGATGTGGACGACGAGACTCTGACCGCACTCGAAACGGAATCTGAAGAGTGATTGGCTACACGGAAGCCTGTTTCCGGAGCAAGTCTTCTACATCGCCGATTTTGTCCCCCAGCGAATTGATCTTTCTCGCCAAACCCTGGATACCTACTTCTGCGCGCCGGTTCACTTCATAATCCAACTCGCTGCGCAGGCGGTCTTTTTTGTCCTGGCGGTTCTGGCTCATCATGATGATTGGCGCCTGAATGGCTGCGAGCATCGAGAGAAAAAGATTCAGCAGAATAAATGGATACGGATCCCAGGCATGGTGACCGAGCCATACATTCGTCGACGAGTACGCGACGAGAACGAAGAGGAACATGATAATGAATTTCCACGATCCACCAAACGACGCCACCGTGTCCGCCACCCGCTCACCAACAGTCTCTTCCTCGTCAATCACCTGATTCGGGTTGCGGTTCGCTCTGACACGTACCAGGCGCTGCGACGCATGGAACTGCCGTCCGAGCACGGTGAGCATGTCCATTCCCGCCATCGGCTTGCGCTCAAGCAACACGGCGATATCATGCCGGTCCACTTCCAGGCAGACCGTCTCCTCCTGCGCTACCGATGTCGTCTGGTGTGGTGTCTGTTCCAGCATTGACGCAAATCCGAAGAACTCGCCCTGCGCCGGCTGGTCGACTATGACCTCCTGATTGTCTTCATCGACGGTGGTCACCAGCACTGAGCCAGACACCAGAACATACGCCCGGTCGCCGGGATCGCCCATCTTGTATATGCGCTGGCGTGGGCCGAATTTCTTGACTTCAACCTGGCCAGCCAAAACACCGGCCTCGTCGTCATCCAGAAGCGCAAACAGCGGCACATTTCGCAGAATCTCAGGATTACAGGCCATGGTTCCTCCGGAATTAGTCATTCAATGATTGAGACATTGAATCATTGAACACGTAGGAGTGAAAGCCCGCCGCCTAGACTGCAGTCATTTGCCCGGTGTATTACAGTTGTTTCTGAGTACAAGAGTTCACATGCGCTGGAGAATTCCACTACGAGGGGATCAGCCGACCCGGAAAACGCTGGCGCAATTTGTACGTCGGTTTCATCGCCATTTCTCCAAAGTAGTTCATGATTGGGGCCGATTGCTCGTGGTCTACAAGCCTCACGAAGGGCACCGCCAGATTATTGGACAAGGCAAGTTTGCGTCACATATTGGAGATCTGGCTTCAAACAAAGAACACCTGAAAGACTTCGGGCGTTGAGTACTGAGTTCCCCAGATTCAATGATTCAATCCCCGATGAATCAATGATTCAATCCTTCCCCTCGTTTAGAATTGAATTTCCATCATGCTGACTGGTTCTGAAATTCGCCGGAAGTTCCTCGACTTCTTTGTCCAAAAGGGACATCGCGAGGTGCATTCGTCGTCGCTCGTGCCGCACAATGACCCGACGTTGCTGTTTACGAACGCGGGAATGAACCAGTTCAAAGATGTGTTTCTGGGTCTGGAGAAGCGCGACTACAACAAGTCAACTTCCTCGCAAAAGTGCGTCCGCGCTGGCGGCAAGCACAACGATCTCGAGAATGTCGGTTTCACCAACCGCCATCACACGTTCTTCGAGATGCTGGGCAATTTTTCGTTTGGAGACTACTTCAAGGAAAAAGCAATCCCTTATGCGTGGGAGCTTATTACTTCGCCGCAGTGGTTCGGTATTCCGAAAGACAAATTGTTCGTCACCATCTTCAACGGCGAAGGTGGCGTGCCGCGCGATGCGGAAGCTTACGATCTCTGGCTTGCTCAGGGTGTCGCGAAAGAACGGATTTTTGAGTTCGGCCTGAAAGACAACTTCTGGCAGATGGGCGATACCGGCCCTTGCGGCCCCTGCAGCGAGATTCACTACGACATGGGTCCGGCAGCTTCCGATCA
>DATBIE010000067.1:0-2482 GCA_036557105.1 Terriglobales bacterium | reverse complement strand
ACTGGCATATCCTGCTTCAACGCCCAAACCAGCGCAACCACCCAGCCGATCATTGTCCAGCCAAGAAAAATGTTCAGCACGAGGATTGACACTGCATCCCTCTTGCTTCGGGCGAATGCAATGATCGCAGGCAAGAAGTACAGGACGAAACCGAAGCCGAAGATTGGAAAAAAGAAAAACGCCACGGTGTGCATGGCTCATCCCTCCTGATGATCAGCTCGCTATTTATATGTACGGACGGTGCTGTCGCTTGGTTCCGGCAAAAAGCGCTTCGGCGCACTGAGACTCTCAGGTTGGCAGAAAAGCGCTGAAACAGGCCACGGTTGGCTTGTGGTCAATCGCTAAGTTCCATCGGCAAGCCAACGTAGTTCTCAGCCAGGCTCTGGGAAGCGGCGCGCGAACTGGTCACGTAATCGAGTTCCGCTAGTTGACGGCGATAGTCGAATGGATTTTCGTTGGGGAAGCGGTGCAGCATGGAAGTCATCCACCAGGAGAAGCGCTGGACTTTCCAGACGCGACGCAAGCAGATTTCGGAATATTTTTGAAGACTGGTTTCCCTGCCGCGAGAATAGAACTCGCCGAACGCCCTGGCCAGCACCTGTACATCTGCAATCGCGAGATTTAGCCCCTTCGCGCCTGTTGGCGGGACAATATGCGCCGCATCGCCGGCCAGAAACAGCCGCCCACATTGCATGGGCTCAACCACAAAGCTTCGCATTCCGGCGACGCCTTTCTGAAGGATCGGTCCTTCTGTAAGGCGCCAATCTTTGCTGTTGCTCGCAAGCCGGATTTGCAGTTCCCTCCAGATGCGTTCGTCGGGCCAATTATTGATGTCTTCATCGTGATCGCACTGTACGTAAAGCCTGCTCAGCTGTGGCCCACGCATGCTGAGCAAGGCAAATCCGCGCTCGTGGTGGGCGTAGATGAGTTCGTGCGAAGCGGGCGGCGCCTCGGCCAGAATTCCCAGCCATCCAAACGGATAAGTGCGCTCGTAAATCGTGAGCACGCCTTCTGGAATACTCGGCCGACAGATTCCGTGAAAACCGTCGCAGCCGGCGATGAAGTCACACTGAATCTCTTTTATCTGACCGTTTTCGCAAAAACGGATTGATGGACGCGTGCTCTCGTGCCCATGGACGCTGACGTCAGCCACTTCGAAAAAGATCTTTCCGCCTGCCGCAAGTCGAGCGTCGATCAAATCCTTGACGACCTCGGCTTGCGCATAGATTGTGATTCCCTTACCGGTGAGCTCCTTGAAATCGATGCGATGACCTCGACCATTGAAGCGCAACTCGATGCCGTAGTGGACCAGGCCTTCACGTTGCATCCGTTCGCCTACGCCAGTCGCGGTCAACAGGTCGACTGTGTTTTGCTCGAGCACGCCAGCCCGGACACGTTCCTGGACGTACTCGCGGCTGTGACACTCGAGCACGACGGAATCGATTCCCTGCAGATGAAGCAAATGCGAGAGGACCAGACCCGCCGGCCCCGCGCCGACAATGCCTATTTGAGTACGCATACGATCCGAATATCAGGATATGCGCCGAATTCCATCTCCGGCCATGAAATATTGGGGAAGAATTTGAACGGCGCAGTGGTATCTTCGGAGAACCCCAAACATGAGCGTCCGGCTGATCGAAAGTTTGTCAACCACCGAGCCGCTGGCCGAAGTCTTCTCCGATTTTTCCGTATTGCAAGCGATGCTGGATTTCGAAGTCGCACTGGCGCGTGCGGAGGCGGAGCTCAAAATTATTCCAGAAGGCGCTGCGCGGGCGATCGCTGCGGCTGGTCGTTCTCCCAATGGCTATGACGTTGAGCTGCTCGCGCGGGGAGCTTTGCGCGGCGGCACGCTCACTATTCCATTTGTAAAAGCTTTTCGGCAGCGAGTGCAGCAACAAAGTCCGGCTGCGGCGGACTTTGTGCATTGGGGAGCGACCAGCCAGGACGTGTCAGATACCGCGCTCGTTCTGCTTCTAAAAAAATCGGCGAAGAGTCTGGATGCGGATCTGGCACGGCTGCAGAAAGCCTTGCGCAGTCTGGCTGAGAAGCATAAGAAGACGATTATGATGGGCCGAACGCTGCTGCAACCTGCGCCTCCGATTACTTTCGGGTTAAAGGCAGCAGGATGGCTTGGCTCCGTGCAACGCGGCCGTACGCGCTTGGATGCCGCATTTTCTGAGGCGCTGGTGTTGCAATTCGGTGGAGCGAGCGGGACCTGCGCCGCATTGGGAAATCACGGTATTCAAGTCGGTGAACTGGTTGCGAAGAAACTGAAGCTCGCCTATCCCGAAGCTCCGTGGCACACACATCGTGATCGCATGGCAGCTCTGGTGTGCGCTTGTGGTGTACTCACAGGAAGCTTGGGCAAAATGGCCCGTGATATCTCTTTGCTGATGCAGGCCGAAGTCGGAGAGGTTACTGAACCCGGCGGCGGTGGGCGTGGCGGTTCATCGACTATGCCGCAGAAGCGAAATCCAATTGC
>DATBIE010000066.1:0-13629 GCA_036557105.1 Terriglobales bacterium | reverse complement strand
CTTATATGGAAATTCCGGGGGAGGACACCATCGGCTTCCGCGCACTCGCAGAACGCAGCCGCCTTGCAGATGCCAGCAAAGACAGCGGGGCTGTCGCGATGTTTCCACCGCTCGCGCAACAATGGTGGCAACAGTTTCAAGCCCAGAAAAACTGGGAAGCTTTCACCGACGCTGACTTCCTGAAGTTGAGATCGAAATACGGAATTCAGTGGATCGTGCTCCGGGCTTCACGCGCTACCGGATTTAATTGTCCTTACCGCAATTCTGCCGCCGCAGTTTGCCGGGTCGGCCCTTAGTTCAACCTCTGTGGCTTTTCTCTGTGCAACCCTGTGTTCTCTGTGGTGGGGTTTTTAGAAAGCGGGTTTCGAATCTGTGGCTTTCCTCTGTGGCTTTTCTCTGTGTAACCCTGTGTTCTCTGTGGTGGGGTTTTTAAAAAAGCGCGGTTGAAAAGGTGGATTTAAAAATTACAAAAGAACGCTACCTCCCCGCAATGGCGCGCACGTTCCCACGTTCGTAGTAGCCAGCCAGTCCCGGCTCAAGCTTCCGTCCCGACCGGTCGAAGATTGCGAATTTGGCAACTCCCCACTTCTGCAACGCAAATTGCAGCGTGGTCGCAAGCACCCCAAGTCCATACTTCACGCTGCGCTGGAAATTGATCGACGACGCCTCCGCGAAATATTTCGTCGGACACGAAACCTCGCCAATTTTGAAACCGAAGAATGCGCATTGCGCAAGCATCTGGTTGTCAAAAACAAAGTCATCCGAATTTTCCAGCAGGGGCAACGAGGTCAGGACCTCCCGGCTGAAGGCTCGATAGCCCGTGTGATATTCGGAGACCTTGATTCCGAGAAAGATGTTCTCAAAGGCAGTCAGCAGCCGATTGAACACATATTTGTAAAGCGGCATTCCACCGCGCAGGGCCTGGCCACCAATGATCCTCGAACCGAGCACAACATCGTAAATTCCATACGCGACCATGCTGGCCATCGAAGTGACGAGCAACGGCGTGTACTGATAATCCGGGTGGACCATGATCACGACGTCGGCGCCATGGGCAAGAGCTTCGCGATAGCAGGTCTGCTGATTGCGTCCGTAGCCGTAGTTGCGGTCGTGAACGTAGTGGACCAGTCCAAGTTCGCGGGCCACTTCCACTGTCCGATCTGAGCTGAAGTCGTCAACCAGAATGCGCACATCGACGATCTCGGGCAGTTCCTGGACCGTCGCGCGGAGTGTCTTCTCCGCGTTATACGCAGGCATTACGACCGCGATGCGTTTGCCGTTGAGCATGAAAAGCCGTGAGCTTTTGAGCAACGAGCGTTGAGCCTGCACTGCTTGCTCTTAGCTCGTGACTCACTGCTCGGTGCTGTAATTTACACTCATCATAAATCATGGCTTCCACGGCTTCATCGCCCAGAGTGATACCGGTTGCAACGAACGGTGTAGTCCTTCTGCATATCGATTTCCTGCTGATCGGAATTGTTATGACCTTCCTCGGCCCTATGCTGCCGAACCTCTCCGCGCGGTGGTCACTAAGTGACGCAGGTTCTGGAGGCCTTATCTTTGCCGAGTTCTTCAGTTCCATGTTCGGCATGCTGTCTTCCGGATTCCTGGTACAACGCGTTGGATACAGGCTCACGCTCATTGTGGGGCTGGTGCTGATGGCTGCCGGCATGGCGCTGCTCGCCTCGGGCCCGTGGCTCCTGGGCATCTCCGCCGTCTGCATCTTTGGAATCGGGTATGGAGTTACAAGTCCGGCAGGAAACCTGCGAACGGCGGAGATTAATCCCGAGCGGAGCGCGGCGGCGCTCAACATCATTAATGCTGTTTGGGGTTTCGGCGCAATGAGTTCGCCATTTCTGGTTGCATTGGCTTTGCACGCGCATCGTCCCTCAGCCTTTCTATACGGAACCGCTGCTGCTCTGCTGGTTCTTCTCTTGATCCTCGCCGTCACGCGTTTTACGCCGGACGTCCGAGTTCATGGCGGCCAGTCCGCGCGCGAGTCCCGAGGACTGTGGAAAAGGCCGATTCTGCTGGTCATTTCTCTTTTGTTTTTCGTCTACGTAGGCACGGAAACCTGCTTTGGAGGATGGGTGGCGACTTATGCGCGGCGAGTCGAAAGCGGGCCTCATTCTGTCGCCACAATGACGCCGTCCTTCTTCTGGGGCGCCTTGTTGCTGGGGCGAGCTCTTGCTCCATTCGCTCTGAAATTTCATGCGGAAACGACAGTCGCGCGCGTGGGGCTTCTTACCGGGTTTATCGGTGCGCTGTCGCTGATTTCGGCTCATGGCATCGCGCTTGTGGTTGCCGGATCAGTTCTGGCCGGCCTCGGCTTGGCATCAATTTTTCCGATTAGCGTCTCATTACTTCCTCGCTGGTTCGGAGAAGACGCGCTCCAGGCTAGCAGCGTAGTTTTTGCCAGCGGCAATACCGGAGGGGCGGTGCTTCCGTGGATCTTGGGAATTATTTCGGCACGCTATTCGGGGAACTTACGCCTGGCATTCGCACTGCCTCTCTTGGGTATTGCCTCCATGCTGGTGTTCTACCTGGTGAGCCAGCCTTCCCGCCGGTTGCAGCCAGTCGGCGCAACTCAATAGGCCGTTCTCATTGGTAAAATGTATTCAGCACATGCCACGAACACTTTTTGAAAAAGTCTGGGATGAGCACGTCGTAACTGCTCCTGACGGGCGGTCGCCACTGCTCTATGTCGATCTGCACCTGGTGCATGAAGTCACCTCGCCGCAAGCTTTCGATGGATTGAGGGCTGCCGGGCGCAAGGTGCGCGAGACTCGCCGAACGATCGCCACTGTCGACCACAACGTCCCGACCGAGCCGCGCGGCACGCCAATTCTGGATCCCATCGCAAAGCGGCAGATTGAAGCTTTGCAGCAGAACTGCCGCGAGTTTGGCGTTCGACTTTTCGATATCGACTCGCCTGAACAGGGCATCGTGCACGTGATCGGACCCGAACTCGGATTCACCCACCCGGGGATGACGATCGTCTGCGGCGACAGCCACACCAGCACTCACGGCGCATTCGGCGCGCTTGCCTTTGGGATTGGGACTTCGGAAGTGGAGCACGTGCTTGCTACCCAGTGCCTCCCGCAGCGCAAGCCGAAGACGATGTTAATTGACGTGAAAGGCCGGCTGCCTGAGGGAGTCTCCGCCAAAGATCTGGTACTGGGCATCATCGGCAAAATCGGCACCGATGGCGCGACCGGTCACGTGATTGAGTACGCTGGCGAAGCAATCCGCGCGCTTTCTATGGAAGGCCGAATGACCGTCTGTAACATGAGCATTGAAGCGGGCGCTCGCGCTGGAATGATTGCGCCCGATGAGACGACATTTTCATACATGAAGGGCCGTCCCTATGTGCCAAGGGAAACTGAGTGGGACAAAGCTGTTGAACGTTGGCGGGCTCTGGCCTCTGATCCGGGAGCGAAATATGACAGAGTTGTCGAAATCAATGCCTCAGAACTTGCTCCGTTTGTGACTTGGGGAACAAATCCCGGAATGGTAGTTCCGATCACCGGTCAGGTTCCTGATTTGCCGGCCAATGGCGCTGATCGTCCAAATGCAGAGCGAATGCTGGAGTATATGAAACTCAAGCCCGGCACGCCGATGCAGCAGATCAAAATCGACCGTGTGTTTATCGGATCGTGCACGAATTCACGCTTGGAAGATTTGCGGGCCGCGGCGAAAGTTGCAAAAGGATATCGGGTCGCCAGCAATGTTCGCGCCATGGTGGTCCCTGGATCGCAAAAGATCAAGCACGCTGCCGAGCAGGAAGGCTTGCACAAGATTTTTCAGGAGGCTGGTTTTGAGTGGCGTGAGTCGGGCTGCTCGATGTGCCTGGGCATGAATCCGGATATCTTAAGTCCTGGCGAGCGCTGCGCCTCCACCAGCAACCGCAACTTCGAAGGACGTCAGGGCCGCGGTGGACGTACGCATTTATTAAGTCCAATGATGGCAGCGGCAGCTGCAATCGAAGGTCACTTCACTGATATTCGTAACTGGAAATTCCATGTCTGATTCTCTGTGTTTTTTCTCTGTGTACCTCAGTGCCCTCTTTGGTAAGGGTTTTCAAAACCTTAACCACAGAGAACGCTGACCTACAGAGAAGAAAAACACAGAGGTTTACGGCAATCTATGCAGCCATTCCGCAAACATAAAGGCAAGGTCGCGCCACTCTATCGGGCGAACATAGACACCGATCAGATCATTCCCAAACAATTCTTAAAACGCATCGAGAAAACAGGCTTCGGCGAATTCCTGTTCAATGACTGGCGTCGATCTGCCGAAGGCCAGCCTGATCCTTCATTCGTCTTGAATCAGCCTCAGTACTCGCGAGCGAGCATTCTGGTAGCTGCGAAGAATTTCGGGTGTGGATCCTCACGCGAGCACGCAGTTTGGGCGCTCTCTGATTATGGATTTCGTGCTGTAATCGCGCCATCGTTTGCGGACATATTCGCGAACAATTGCGTGAAGAACGGCGTGCTTACTGTCGTGCTAAAAGAAAGCGAAGCGGAGGAAATCGCCCGCCGCGCTTCCGAACTCCCCGGCTATCAACTCACGATTGACCTCGAACAGTGCGCAGTCTGGGACGACCGCGACCTGAGCGCGAACTTTTTCATCGATGAATTCACCCGTCACTGTCTGCTTGAAGGACTAGACGACATCGGCCTTACCCTCCAGCATCAGTCTGAAATCTCGGCTTACGAATCGAAGCATCCCGTTCCCGCCGCTTGGAAATCATAAGCAGCGCAATGACGCGACTCTCCATCAAGACACGCAAAAAGAGGGAAGTTCTCGACATCACGGATTTGGTCGAAGATCAGCTCAGTAGCAACGGCTCCGAATCCGGAGTCTGCAATCTCTTCGTCCTGCATACGACCGCCGCGCTGACCACAGCCGATCTTGATCCCGGCACCGACCTCGACATGCTCGACGCGTTTGAAGCGATGATTCCCAAGCTGCGCTACCGCCACCCGCACAATCCAGCACACGTGCCGGACCACATCCTCTCAGCACTGATTGGCACATCGGTCGCGCTTCCGTTTGAACGCAGTAAGCTGCTGCTCGGAACATGGCAGCGCGTCGTCTTGATTGAATTCGACGGCCCGCGAGAACGAGAGCTGGCGCTCACCATCACTGCCGAGCAAGACTAGTGAGTTGGCGGGGGCGATCCCGGTTTCCGCGGCACTTTTCCAGCATTTCTTGGAGCGGTTGACATCGGTGGCATCGAACCGGTCTCTTCCGTCGACGGCATCCCTGGTTTTAGCTGTTGCTTCACTGCATCTGAAATTTTGTCCGCATTGGCGAGCAGTAAGCTCACCTGCCAGATTTGGGTGTCGTTCAGAATGTGCTTGAACTCTGGCATCCCGCTTAGCCGGATGCCATTCGATACTTTCCAGTAGCTTTCGCCCGCGGGATCGTCGGTTACGCCTTTTCCTTTGAAAAGCTGCGGTGGTTTGGGGAACATGCCTTTCGACATTGCGCCTTGCTCAAGCCCGGGGAATCCGTGGCAGATTCCGCAATGCTGGCTGTAGATCTGTGCGCCAGCCAGATAGGTTTCTTCGTTGGCGGCGATGGATGTTGATCCAGGCATCTGTTTGTCGATATGCGCATGAAGAGCGCCGTTGGCCAGCTTGCGTTCAAATGGCATGGGCTTGTCTTCAACTGCCGCCGGCGCGCGGCCTGAGACAAAATAGAAATAAACTCCTCCTCCCAGTAGCAGGATGCCGATTATCACACCGATAAGAAAAGCTCTCACGAATTTCTCCTTGCCCACAACCCGGCCGGCAGCGTGGCCGGGAATTGCTGATTATATCGGCTGGCGCAAATACAGCGGAAATTGCTTCAGAGTCGGGCCGCGTTGCCTTCGAGAACTGCCGCGAAAAAACCATCGCATGGATGAATGCCGGGAATTGTCCGCAGAAAGGGACCCCTGAGCAGTGACTCGACGTCGTCGACGATGAGTTCGCCTGCCCGCTTGAGTCGATCCAATTCATCGCGGCAGTCAGTGACCAGAAACGAAGGATTGTCCGACAGCACTCTATCAACAACTTCCTCGTTTTCTTCGGGCTCAAGAGAGCAGGTCGAATAAATCACGCGCCCTCCTGATGCAACTCGGTTCATCGCCGCGGAAAGAATTTCAACCTGATATTTCTGCAATCTGTGGACGTCATCTCCTTTGAGTCGCCACTTGATGTCGGGATTTCGCGCCAAAGTTCCCGTCCCCGTGCATGGCGCATCGACCAGCACGCGGTCAAACTTCATCGCAAGTGGGAGTTGCCGCGCGTCAGCGGCGATGACTCGGACGTTGTAATTTGGAACGAGCTTTCTTAGGAGTTTGCTGCGATGGGGATGAAGTTCCAGGGCGACAACCGTTGAATCTGGGTTCTGTTCAGCCACAATTCGTGTCTTACCGCCCGGCGCCGCGCAGCAATCGAGAATTCTTCTTCCTTTACCAACCAGTAATGCCACAAGCTGAGAGCCTTCGTCCTGGATGAGCACGCGATGTTCACGGAAGGCCTTGGTTTGGGTGATATCACCGTCCCGGACGACTAGAGCACTTCTAAGCAAACCTCCAGGCTCAAGCTTGATGCCGTCCTGCCGCAGTTCCTCTATTACCGAACGACCAGTTACACGAATTGCCGCGCGGGGAGGAGTTTGGTCGTAGTTGCAAATCTCTTTGCCCGGCTCGATGCCGTAGGTCTCGGTCCATCTCTTAACCAACCACTCCGGATGGGCGGCGCAAGAGTCGATGTGTTCTGAGACGCACGGCGCGCTTTGCGAAATCGCCCGCAGCACCGCGTTCACCATGCCCGCGGCGGAACGCTTACGCGCATGTTTCACCAACTCCACGCTTTCATTCACGGCGGCGTGTTTGGGAACGCGATCGAAAAATATGAGCTGATAGGCCCCGAGTCGCAATGCCGTGAGCACTTCCAAATCAAATTTGGCAAGAGATGATTTCGAATGTGCGGCAATGTGTTCGTCCAGTACGCTTCGCCAGCGTAGTACTCCCATCACAAGTTCGGTAGCGAGCCCATGATCTGCCGTCGAAAGCGCATTCAGGCGCGCGGAATGCAGTAATTCCGAAGCGTAAGCACCGGTCTTCTCAACCCTCAATAGAATTTCCAATGCTGCTGAGCGCGCGGGAGAGACAGGCATGAACTCATTCTAGTGATCGCAAAAGGATCTTTAGTTTCCTAAAATCTCTCCCGCTTGCGGCCGGTACCCATGTACAAAGTCGCGAGCGGCCATTCGTCTCTTTCCCTCAGGCTGGACTTCGAATAACTCGAGCGTTGTTCCATTTCCGCAGCCGACGAACAAGCGTTGATCTTTTACCAGCATCTGCCCCCGCGCAACTTCTTCTGAACCTGGTTTTTCTGAACCTGGCTTCGCGGCGGTGATATTCAGCGTCTTGTCACGAAACGTGGTAAACGCGCCGGGCCACGGCTGAAATCCGCGCAGCCGGTTATATGTCTCCTGCGCGCTGCGCGTGAAGTCGATCCTTCCATCTTCCTTTTTCAGAATTGGAGCAAGCGTGGCCTCTTCGTGCTTCTGAGGACGTGGCTGAATGGAATTCGATGCTATACCTCTCAGTGTCTCCACCATCAGCTCGGCCCCGATTGCGGCCAACCTCGGCGAAAGCGTCTCAGCTGTGTCCTCATCCAGAATCGCCAGCTCCTGCTGCAAGAGAATGTCGCCGGTGTCCAGGCCCTCGTCGATCCGCATCGTGGTCACGCCTGTGACTCGCTCGCCCTTTGCAATCGCCCACTGAATCGGCGCGGCTCCGCGATATTTTGGCAAGAGCGATGCGTGGAGATTGATATTGCCGTACTCCGGCAATTTCAGCATCCAGCCAGGAATGATCCGCCCGTAGCCGACGACAATGATGGCGGCAGGCGCAATTTCTTCGAGCCGCCCACGTAGTTCTTCGTTTTGTTTGACTTTCTCGGGCTGAAGCACTGGCAGGTTCAGCCGCATCGCTGCTTCTTTTACCGGAGAAGCTACAATCCCTAAACCGCGCCCCTTAGCGCGATCCGGCTGCGTCAGAACTAGGTGGATTTCAAACCCAGCCTCGACCAGCTTCTCAAGAGTAGGTACTGCAAACTGCGGAGTGCCGCAGAAGACCAGTTTTTTCAATGGCGCCATAGCCTGGCATTTATAGCCAGGCTATTAGGTTAAAGCATGAGGCTTCGGTTTGTGCGCCGCCGCGAACGCGGAAAGCTTAATAACAGCAGTTTATGTGCGGTCGTTGAAGGTCGTTTCGAGCGCTTCGTTTTCAGGCAGTTCGAGGCTGAGTTCAACGCGATCGCGTCCGTTCCCCTTAGCCTGATACATGGCGGAATCCGCAACCGCAACCAAAAATTCGGGATCGCTATTGGCAGTCCCCAAAGTCGCTCCGAGGCTGACAGTGAGTTTGACATTGGCATGCCCCAAGTCCACTGGCTCGTCACTGACCGCGCATCGAATGCGTTCGGCAAGCTTCTGCGTGAGCTCAAGATCGCAACCTGGCGCGATGACCAGAAACTCCTCGCCACCATAACGCCCAATCAAGTCATACGGCCGTAGCGTGGCCGATATACGTTGCACCACCGTAACCAAAGCGCAATCACCCGCCCCGTGGCCATAACGGTCATTGATTCGCTTAAAGTGATCGACATCGGCGAGCATTAATCCCAGGCTTTGATTTTCACGACGGCATCGAGCCAATTCCCGTCGGAGCACGTCGCGAATCGCCCGGCGGTTCAGCACGCCAGTGAGCGAATCATGTTCGGCGTGAAATCGTAACGAGTCCTGCGCCTGCAAGAGTTCCGATTTCGCTCTTTGGATTGCGGTCAGCATCGCGTTTACTGTACCGGCAAGATCGCTGAGCTCATCTTTGCCGCTTGCATCCAAGCGCAAAGAAAGATCTCCACTGACCGTGATTTGTTTGATCTTGGTGTTCAACGATTCAACTCGGGCCAGCAGCTTTTCTTCTAAAACAAAAAAGAGCACTGCGCTGTGCACTACTCCGGCGACCATCAAAAAGAGCAGGAGGTATCGCATGACCTGCTGGCCTTCGGAATGTAAGTCAGAGGGGATTCTTGCCACCAGCAGGCGTTTAGTCTTGCCGAACATGTCTTTGAGTGGAATATAGGCGAGCATAGTGGAACCACTCTCAGCTGAGACTGAATTGGTTCCATCGGTCCAAATCGTTTGCCGGCTTCCTGGAGCCGGCGCGTTGTCGGAGGGCTCCAGCCACAAAGGGAGGTTCATCGAACGCGAGATGTTCGACAAGAGTGCCTCGTTCAATGCTTTGCCCATCACCAGGACCCCTCGCGGCTGGCCACTTCCGCGGCTGGTCAAGATTGGTTCGTATGCCACGAGAAACAGCCGCCCATTCAGGTCGAGTATTCCACTTGAAGATCCATTCTGCTTGCCTGCCGGTCCCGAAGTGTATGCGGATGAAATGGTCGATAGGCCTTTCTCTCCGATAGGCCAGCTGCCATTTTCTTCGTGTAGAACTTCGCGACCGTGCTCGTCGACCAACACGAACAAGTTCATTCCAATGATGTTGAGTGTGTCGAGGTTAACTTCATTGTGCAGATACTCCGGGTCGCGATCTTTCATGAAGCGATAAGTCCGGTCCCACCGTGCATAGTCCTTCGCCATGATCGCGAGTTGTTCTTGTTCTTCCTCAAAATGATGTTGCAGATGCCAGACGCTCTCGCGGGCGCTATTCCTTTCCAGGTGAGAAAAACCATTGAGTAATGAGAACCGTGAGGCAAAAAACACGGCTGCAAGGAATGCGCTAAGGGCGAAGCCGGAATACAGCAGAATTCTTTTACGGATGGTCATGTCTAGGCGCTGCCGCGAACTACGCAAGTTCTATTCCCCTGCGACCCCGCAGGCTTGCGGTTCTAGCGTATTGACTGGGACCCGCTTACGCCTCCAGACGCGGGTTTTCGCCCTCGACGGGAGTTTTTTGGTACCGCGAAGTTACCATAACATTCCGGGTGAGCTTTGGACGGCATCTTGAAGGATGCAGGCGGTACTTTGGTAACCGTTCGGAAGTGACATTCAGCCGTCTCTTTTCTAACCCTTTTTGCTGTTGGAGGCGGAATAAGTTGCTCGTTACAGTATGCGTTTGTTGT
The DNA here is from genome assembly GCA_036557105.1 of Terriglobales bacterium. Taxonomy (GTDB): domain Bacteria; phylum Acidobacteriota; class Terriglobia; order Terriglobales; family Acidobacteriaceae; genus Gp1-AA145. The sequence continues at coordinate 3,484 of DATBIE010000066.1, read as the reverse complement.
CCGAAGTTGCGCGCCTTAGGACGGACTTTACAAATCGTTCCAACAACTTTCCGGGATGTTTCATGCGCGCCACCTCGGCTGACCATAGGCCCGGGTGTACCATGGCCCACGGCCGAACCGAAGCACCGAACTCTGACGAGCTGCCACGTTTTGCAAAAATCAGAGAATTTTGAGCGTAGTACCACGTCACGCGTGGATTGTTCCAGATTCGCGGACGCAGGTAGTCGTAGCAGTCATACTCGAGCTCCCGAAATAAATCCGCCCAATACGCTGGCCACTGCTCATTGAGGTGCCGCCTGCCCCCTTGGCCTGGAATGGCGGCAGAGAACGCAACCACATCTGCCGTTTCACAGAGAGTCTTAACGAACGTATGGGCCTTTGACTCAGGCAGGTGCTCGGCCACTTCAAAACACAGGGCCAGATCAAATCGCCTGTCGAGCTTGAGCGGACGAGTAAGGTCCTCTATGCGAAAATTCTCAGCCGGAATTACCAGTTGCTCTTTCTCCACCCAGGGGCCATCGATTCCGAGAATCTCCTTCGCACCTAAGTCTCGTGCGGTGGCAAGCCAATGCCCTGTCCCGCACCCAACATCAACGACTCTGGATGGCCGCAGGACTTCGAAAATAATCGGCAGAACTTCAACTGAGGATTGCTGGGCCGCCTCAAGTTCGCGATAAAACTTCGCATTGTACGATCGAGCTGGTTCTATCGTCCTCATCCGTATCTATGGACCTTTTTTCGCGAACTTTGCCGAATCACTTCGCGTTCTTTGCGGTTGAGATCTTTTGACAGCAGCTTGCGCCCATTCAGCTATCAGCTGGGAACCGCCAAAAATGCCCGCACCAGACGCATATTTGCCTACCCGTTCCTGCGTCTCTACAATAACTGTTTACCCCAAAATTTATGATTCATTTTCCAGTTCCCGAAGCTCTCACCTTCGACGACGTATTACTGCTCCCTGCGCGTTCGGATGTTGTTCCCGCGGACGCCAACACTCAGACGCAGCTCACCCGCAATATACGCCTGAACATTCCAATCATCAGCGCAGCCATGGACACTGTAACCGAGTCTCATATGGCAATTGCTCTCGCACAACAAGGCGGCCTTGGCATCATTCATCGCAATCTCACCATTGAGCAACAGGCCGAAGAAGTGGACAAAGTAAAGCGTTCAGAAAGCGGCATGATCGTCGATCCGGTAACCATGTCCCCCGACGACAAGGTCTCCGATGCCCTTGAAGTGATGCGCAAGTACAAGATTTCCGGCGTTCCGGTTACTAAAAACAAGAAGCTGGTTGGCATTCTTACCAATCGTGACCTGCGTTTCGAGACCCGCTTCGACATTCCTATCAGCAAGGTAATGACGAAGGAAAATCTGATCACTGTGCCGGTGGGAACCACGCTCGAAGGCGCGGAGAAAATTCTGCACAAACATCGCGTTGAAAAGCTGCTGGTGGTGGATGATGCCTACAACCTCAAGGGGCTGATAACCGTTAAAGACATCCAGAAAAAGTTGAAGTATCCGAATGCCGCGAAGGATTCGCAAGGCAGGCTTCGCGTCGCCGCCGCGATTGGCGCAACCGGAGACTACCTGGAACGGGCCGAAGCTCTGGTCAAAGAAAGTGTTGATCTTCTCGCGATTGACAGCGCTCACGGTCACTCCTCCCGCGTGTTGGAAGCTGTGAAAACAATAAAAGCGAAATTTCCAGAGGTAGATCTCGTCGCTGGCAATGTGGCGACATTCGATGGCGCTTGCGAGCTGGCGCGAGCTGGGGCAGACGGCATCAAGGTCGGCATTGGTCCTGGTTCGATCTGCACCACCCGCGTCGTCACTGGCGCCGGCGTTCCCCAGATTACTGCCATTGCCGAGGCGTCGCGCGCGACCAAGGATGCTGCCGTGCCTGTGATCGCCGATGGTGGAATCAAGTATTCAGGCGACATCACTAAGGCAATTGCTGCCGGCGCAAGCGCGGTGATGGTTGGCTCGATGTTCGCCGGCACCGATGAGAGCCCAGGCGAACTCATCCTTTATCAAGGCCGCACTTTCAAGTCCTACCGCGGCATGGGATCGATTGGAGCCATGGCGGCGGGTTCAAGCGAACGATATTTCCAGTCCGCATCTGGAGAAGCTTCGGTGGCAATCCCGAACATGGGCGCAGACCCCAACCGTCTGGCAAAGCTGGTGCCAGAAGGCATTGAAGGGCGGGTGCCGTATCGCGGTTCGGTTTCGATGATTCTCTATCAGATGGTAGGCGGGCTGAAATCTGGCATGGGATATTGTGGCTGCGCAACCTTGACCGAGCTGCACCAGAAGACTCGCTTTGTTCGAATCAGCGGCGCCGGACTGCGCGAAAGCCACGTCCACGACGTGATGATCACCCGTGAAGCCCCGAACTACGCGGCGGAATAACCCTTGGGAATTTTCGACGGATTTGATCCCACGTACTAAGAAGAGAGGGCGTGCCTGGTCGCGCTAGTGTCCACTGCGCCATCCCAGAAGTGATGAGGCGAAGTTCGCACAAACGAGAGTTCTGCACCGGATAAATCTCACCATCTTGCCTTCTGACGGCTACAAATCCAGCAGTAATGCCAGGCAAAGTTAAGCATCCATCCCCTGCTAAAATCATGGTTTACCGCCTCTCCCTATGGATCCCTCGCACATCCGCAACTTTTCGGTCGTGGCGCATATTGACCATGGCAAGTCTACGCTTGCGGACCGCCTGCTGGAACTGACCGGTGCGCTGACGGCTCGGGAGATGGAAGCGCAGGTCCTCGACTCCATGGACCTGGAGCGGGAGCGCGGGATCACCATCAAAGCTCACGCCGTTCGGTTGATGTATAACGCGCATGATGGAGAGACGTACCAGCTCAACTTGATCGATACGCCGGGGCACGTGGATTTTTCGTATGAGGTCTCGCGGTCGCTGGCGTCGTGCGAAGGCGCGCTGCTCGTGGTCGATGCGTCCCAGGGGGTCGAAGCGCAGACGCTCGCGAATTCGTATCTCGCGATTAATCATGGTCTCGAAATTATTCCTGTCATCAACAAAATCGACCTGCCCAGCGCCGACATTCCTCGCACCAAAGAAATGATCGAAGGCGCAGTCGGACTGGATGCGAGCGATGCGTTATTGATCAGTGCGAAAACCGGGCAGGGCGTGCCGGATGTCCTCGAAGCTGTCGTTAAGCGTATTCCGCCGCCGAAGGGAAATTCTGAACGGCATTTGCAGGCGCTCATCTTCGATTCCTGGTTCGATCCCTATCGCGGCGTGATCGTGCTGGTGCGCGTTTTCGAAGGTCGTCTACACAGAGGACAGAAGATGCGCCTGTGGTCGAATGGGCGAGTGTTCGACGTGGAAACTCTCGGCGTGCTCACCCCCAAGCCGGTCGAAGTTGACGAGCTGCACGCAGGCGAAGTCGGGTTTCTCATCGCCAACATAAAGAACGTCGCCGACACCAAGATTGGCGACACCATCACCGACGACAAC
>DATBIE010000065.1:0-3647 GCA_036557105.1 Terriglobales bacterium | reverse complement strand
AATCACATCCGGCCCTTCAGAGAGGAACAGGATGCCTGATTTTCCAGCCACGAGATTTAAGTAGTTCTTTGCCGGGACCGGGAGCGCCAGAATCCGCTGCCCAATGTCTTGAATGTCGACGCGGACCACGACTGGCTTGTCATCGTCCTTCTTGTCTTTATCCTTGTCATTGTCGGCGTCTTTATTCTTGTCGGAATCTGCAGCTGTGGCAGAATCCTTCCCATCTGGCTTGTTCTTGTCTTTCGTCTGCTGTTCCTTCTGTTCCTTTATTTCTGCTTTCACTTTCTCCTCGTCGCTCTCGGGAGCGAGTGGCGACGGCACATTATTCGCAAGCACCGCCACGTAAGCGCTACGGGTCACGGGCCGCTCGTCGCCGGACATGTCCCAGCCTTGTCCAGCCGTCAGGCCGGTGTCGGTGCTGGCAGTGAAATATAGATATTTGCCGTTCTTGTCGAAGACGGGATTCAGAGCATCGCTCATTCCATCCGTGATCTGGTAAGACTTGCCCTGCTCGAGGGAGTACACATATATGGCATGCAGGTGGCTGGGCAGCTGTTTTGCGTACGCGATCCACTTGCTATCGGGCGCCCAGTTCTGGCTAAACGAAGGTCCTTCGTAGTAATCGGTGTCGACCAGCTTCGGAGCGCCTTTGTCGATGTCGACGTACCAGAGGTTCATGCGCTTGTCGCTGTATACGATCTTTTTGCTGTCAGGTGAAAACACTGGCGTGTAGAAGAACGAGGGCGGATTTCCCAGGTTGATGTGGCGCACCTTGCCGAGACCAGTCTGATCGCGCAATTGCAATTCATATTCGCCCGGCTCATCCGAAAAGTAAGCCACCCATCGTCCGTCCGGTGACCACGCTGGATCTCGATCGGCCACGGCGGGCGAATGCGTCAGATTGCGAATGTCGCCCTTGTCCGAAGGAATGGAAAAAATCTCGCCCCATGCTTCCATCAGCACGCGAGTTCCGGTAGGAGAAAGATTGAAGCTCTTGATCCGGTTCTGCTCGACCTTCACGTACCGAGGGCGCAGTTGCTCGATATCGCCAGCGACCCCGACGTTTACCGGTTTCGCCTGCTGTGTTTTGAGATCAAGAAGCAATAGCTTGCCGAACTGTTCGATGACAATCGAGTCCGGGCCCGCGGATGCCGACTTGAAGTCGAACCCGTTGTCATTCTTGAGCACCTCAGAAACCTGTTTGCTGCCGAGGTCATAAGCAAAGAGGCTGACGCCTCCGTTGCGGTCGGAAAGGAAATAGATTTTATTGTCGACCCACATGGGATTGAAGTCGTTTGAATTGTCGCGAGGAACCTTCTCGATCTTTGAATCGCGCAGGTCAGCAATCCAGATGGGAGTCGTCTGGCCGCCACGATAACGCTTCCAGGCGCGCTGCCATTTCGGGTGAGGCACGTAGGCAATGTGTGTGCCGTCTTTGGAAAATGAAGCGGATTCGGCGATGGGGAGCGGCAGCTCGGCTGGAAAGCCGCCTTCAACTGGAACGGTGAAGAGGCGATCGAAATGATGATAGCTGTTGCGGGCGGAAGTGAATACGATTCGCTTGCCGTCTGGCGTCCAGCCCACAACGTGATCGGCTCCCGGATGAAAAGTCAGACGCCGGGGTTGGCCACCGGACGAGGGCACCACGTAAACATCGGCATTTCCGCTATAGTCGCCGGTAAATGCGATCATGCTGCCGTCAGGCGAAAACAGGGGTTCAGTCTCACCGCCGAGACCGGCGGTCAAGCGCCGCGCGTCTCCGCCATCGCGGCCCACGATCCAGAGATTTCCGCCGTAGTTGAATACGATTTGCGTGCTGCTGACGCTCGGCATTCGCAACAGAAGAGGGCTGCCGGTTTCGGCAAAGCAAAAGCCAACCAAGGCAAAGAAGGAGAGAAGAATTTTGGATTTCAAGGAATACCCCCGGCGTGAGATGAAGCTGGAATCTTAGTTCTGTATGCCGGGGGTGGTCAATTGAAACAGTTCTCGCGGAGCGCGGAACTTTAGCGTGAGGCTTCTTCGAGCATTCCCTTTTCCAGCTTCTCCTGGCATTCGATGCAGTGGCGAGTCCAGGGCACAGCCTCGAGCCGCTTGGGATTGATCTCCTTGCCGCAGGAGATGCACTCACCAAAAACACCCTCGCGAATACGTGCCAGGGCGCCTTCAACCATCTGCAGCAGTTGCCGGTCGGCGTTGCTCTGGTGGAACAGGAACTCTTTGTTGTAGGAGCTGGCCGCCTTGTCGGCGATGTCTTGCGCCACGTCTTCGTCGGCGCTGCGGCCATCCTGCTGATTGCGCGAAACCGTGCGGCGCAACTCCTGCTGCCTGGCTTCCAGCCTCTTCTTGAAAGCTTCTACTTTCTTCTTTTCCATCTCGGTTTCCAAACTGAAACCCGCTACTTTCCCTAGCGGGTCTCAAAAGTTAAACGGGAATAATATGCGCCTAAAATAAGATGCGTCAACTGGAAGAAAAGGTGCGGTGCTTTCTAAGTTCCTGGTCCTGTCATCCTGAGCGGAAATCTGATGCCCGCGGAGCGAGCGGCAGATGGAGTCGAAGGACCCCACGTTAGTATGAAGTTCGGAGAGATGCTTCAGGGAATTCTCCCGACGCGGGGGAGAATTCCATCTCAGGTTTGTGATAGTGCAAACGGGTATGGGGTCCTTCGACTTCACAGCGCGATTCGCGAAGCGAATCGTGCTGTTCCGCTCAGGATGACAAACGTACGTTGATTTGGATTTTTTTGCGAACGTTGTAGCGGACCACACGCGAGGAAAACACTGGATAGGTGGCGGGCGCTGTAGGCTTCATTGACTTGCCTCACACGCGCCTCTAAGATTTCACCCGATGCTCGGCCAAACCATTTCTCATTACCGCATCCTCGAAAAGCTCGGCGGGGGCGGCATGGGCGTGGTCTACAAGGCCGAAGACACGCGCCTGCATCGTTTCGTCGCTCTCAAGTTTTTGCCGGACGACGTCGCTCGCAACCCCCAATCGCTTGCCAGATTCGAGCGCGAAGCCCAAGCTGCTTCTGCGCTGAACCATCCCAACATCTGCACGATTTATGACATTGGCGAAGAGGATGGGACGGCATTCATCGCCATGGAATTTCTAGAAGGGCTGACGCTGAAGCATAGGGTTGCAGGACGGCCGATTGAGACCGAGGAAATTCTTGGCATCGGGATTCAGATTGCGGATGCGCTGGATGCGGCGCACGCGGCGGGAATCTTACACCGTGACATCAAGCCGGCAAACATTTTTCTCACCAAACGCGGTCATGCCAAAATTCTCGATTTTGGTCTGGCGAAGGTGACGGTTGATGGCTTCGCCTCTTCGCAAGCAGGATTGCAAGTAACCGTCGAAGGTAGTGACGCGCACCTTACCAGCCCCGGGGCGACGCTGGGAACGGTTGCTTATATGTCTCCGGAACAAGCGCTCGGAAAAGAACTAGATCATCGGACCGATCTTTTTTCTTTCGGGGCGGTGCTATATGAAATGGCAACGGGTGCGCTACCGTTTCGTGGTGACACCTCTGCGGCTATTTTCGATGCAATCCTGCACAAAGCTCCCGTTGCGCCCGTCCGCCTGAATCCCGACTTGCCGACGAGACTCGAGGAAGTCACCAACAAGGCGCTCGAAAAAGACCGCGC
>DATBIE010000064.1:0-11851 GCA_036557105.1 Terriglobales bacterium | reverse complement strand
ACCGTCTTTTTCAATCGGCTGTTGCCAATTACGATTCCGGTCATTTTCCTGAAGCAGCCAAACAACTCGAAGATCTCCTCCCCAAGGCTCCCGAAAGTTTTGAGCTTCACGAGCTGCTAGGGATGGTATATGCGGCCCAGGCGCAGGATGCAAAGGCAACAGAACATCTGTCCAAGGCCGTGAGTTTGAAACCAGATTCAGCCGCGGCACGCACCAATCTGGCCACGAGCCTTGTTCACTCGCACCAAATGGCGCAAGCTGAAATCCAGTTCAAGAAAGCTGTCGAACTCGATCCCACCAGCTATGACACCAACCACAATTTAGGAGAGTTTTACGTGGCGGAAGGCCACCTTCCCGATGCCTCACCGTTTTTAGAAAAAGCGCAGAAGCTTAAGCCCGCCGCCTACGACAATGGTTACGACCTTGCTTTGGTTTATCTGGAAACCAATAAGCTTGCTTCGGCAAGGGATTTGGTTCACGAACTCTTAACTCAAAAAAACACCGCTGAGCTCCACAATCTGCTGGCGCAAGTCGAGGAGAAGGACGGAAAGTTCGTTCCCGCTGCGACTGAATACGAAGCGGCCGCCCACATGGACCCGAGCGAAAGCAATCTGTTCGACTGGGGAAGCGAACTGCTTGTTCATCGCACGCTGGACGCGGCAGTAGACGTATTCAAGACAGGGAACGCACGCTACCCAAATTCTGCGCGCTTGGCGATCGGACTCGGCATGGCGCTCTATTCGCGCGGCAACTATGACGATGCCGTTAGTGCACTACTGAAAGCTGCAGATCTGAACCCTTCCGACCCGCGTTGTTACTACTTCCTTTCCAAAGCGTACGACAGTTCACCAGGCCAGGCCGATGAAGTCATTCAACGCTTCCGCCGGTTTTCAGAACTCCAGCCGAAGAATGGCCACGCTCTTTATTATTATGCGATGAGTTTGTGGAAGGGCCGCCGCGCCGAAGACGCTAACTTCGACGTACATCAGATCGAATCGCTGTTGAAGCGGTCCATCGAGTTGGACCCGGGCTTCCCGGAAGCTCGCTTGCAACTGGGAAATTTATATTCCGATCAACACAAATACGCAGATGCCGTTCCACTCTATGAGCGCGCTCTGCAGGAGAACGGCAATCTCGCCGACGCCCACTACCGGCTCGGTCAGGCTTACGTGCACATTGGTCAAAGAGATCGGGCGCAGGAGCAGTTGCAGATTTACCAGAAGCTGCGGGCACAACATTTGGCTGAGTTAGACAAGCAGCGGGCTGAGATTCGGCAGTTTGTGATTTCAGAGAGGAATGGCGACAAAGAGCCTCAATAAAGCCTCCGTCGCGGTTCCTCTGTGGCGTTCCTCCGTGTTCTCTGTGCCCTCTGTGGTGAAGCTGTTGATTTTGGTTTTTAGCTAAGCATGAAACCTCTTCCAAGTAGCGCGCAAATTTCTTTTTCCCGTCGTGAGTTCCTGCGCGATGCTGCCGGCCTCGCGCTCGGGAGTACGTTGCTGCCGCCACGCTTCGCTCATGCGGCGACTCCTCTCAAGAGAAAAGTAGTGGTGGTCACCTTCGGCGGTGGCGCGCGGGATCAGGAGACGTTCGCTCCCGAAGGCCAGGAAAATGTTCCGCACATGATGCGCGAACTGATTCCGCAAGCCAGCTTCTTCACTCAAGTCGTAAACCGGGGGATTCTCGGACATTACGTGGCCACCGCCAGCCTGGCCACCGGCACCTACGAGACCTTCAACAACTTCGCCACAGTCCCACCCGACAACCCGACCGTCTTCGAATATTTCCGCAAAGAGCTAAGGCGTCCGTCATCTGACGCGTGGGTCGTCGCTCCCAGCAATGGTTTCAATCGCATCGGCGAGAGCAGCAATCGTTCTTACGGGCCCGGATCCGGCGCAAAAGTAATTCTGCCGAAGCATCTATTGAGCGCAGCCATGTCCGGCGGCAAAGCCGATTACGAGCACCTGCTCCGCGACAACTACGAGACCCCGTTCTATTCCCCTGAGCTCGCCGGCAACGACTTCGAGTTGGAGCAGCTCGAGACAATGCTGAAGTTGTCTGTCACCGATTTCAAAGCGCACGCAAAAACGCTCTCCAGCCCGGATGAATTGTCCGTCTACATTGTGCGCCAGTTAATGCGGCAAGTTGCGCCAAGCCTGCTGTGGGTCACGCTGCATGATATCGATGTTGCCCACGCGGGAGCATATTCCCTCTACATTGAAGGAATCCGCCGCACTGATCGTCTTTGCGCTGAGTTGTGGAAGATCATTCAAAGCGAACCGGAGTACGCGGGCAAGACATCTTTATTTATCCTTCCCGATTTTGGCCGCGACGCAGACGACGATTCGGCAGGGAACGGCTTCCAGCATCACCGCACCGGCGACGTGCTGTCGCGCACCACTTGGTTGATGGCGCTTGGCCCCGGAATTCGCGAAGGTGTCGTGTACGATCGCGCCGTCGACTCAACCGATCTTGTGCCTACGCTGGGCTCCATGTTGGGATTCTCGGCCTCGCAGTCTCAAGGGCGTCCGATTATCGAACTTATTTAATTCATGCTTCCACGCGACCTCAACCCGGACCAGTTTAGGGCCTACCCTCCAGAAGCGAAAAAGATAGCTGAAGGTTATGCGGGCGCGCTGCGTCCACTTCCGCTCATCTTCGTTGCGTCCTTGCTCCGGGAAGTCATCGATTACGACTTCAAGTTTCCTGCGGAACGCCGAGCGCTGGAGAGGGAACTGGAGAACCTTCGATCGCTCTCTGCCCCGCAAGTGAGCGACTGGTTCCGTGAATTCGAAGCGATCACAGTTTCAGACAAGCTTGAGCATTCTGATTGGGTCAATGAGCCCGGCCAGTTTATCGAGCAACTCTCAGCCCACCTCTGGAGAACGCATCAACAGGATGCATTCCGCCTGGCAGCGACGCACTATGCTGATCGCCTGCGCGCCGTCATTCCACCGGAGAAGCCGGCCGCCCCGAGACTCGGAATCAGCATAATTGGGAAGGGCACAGATAGTTATACCGAGCCCCTGTTCCGCAAACTTCGCCCGCACGGAGCGTATTTCAGCGCTGTCAATCCACAGAACGGACTGAGCACCTTGATAGAGCTGGTGTCTACCCGGGCCAAGTCACGTCACATTCCGTACGCTCATTGGTATATTGACGGCGGCTCCGAGGCGGAACACGATCCCTCTCTGACCGTTGTTTCTTACGATGCCCTCGCGCCAGTTCGGTCCGCGTTGCTGCGCAAAATGCAATCCGAGATTTCACGTCCGGGGACCGGGCCTGAGAGTCTGCGCACCTTCATGGCACAATTGCGGCCCGGAGACGTAGGTTTGAAGAAATCAGACGACGCAGTGCTGTCGCATTTTCAACTGAAATTGCTGACCGAAGGCTCAGGCACCCAGATTTTCAGTACGACCTTTGCACAGTGGGCCGCTCGCGAGGCACTGCGGCGCGCTCAGCCCCTGACCTTGCTCGTGCGTTTTGCTCCACGCCAACGGCAAAGGCCCATGAACGAGTTGCTGTCCGCGAGCAATACCGAATCAGAACTGGACCTGATCGGTTCGCTCATCGACGGCGACATGGGAGCGTATTACAACTGGATCAATCAGCTACGGCTGCCGGGTGCGGACAAATCTTCATTCTTGGTTTGGTTTGAAAACCACAATCAAGCAGTCGTGATCGGGCCATCTGTGCCGCGTGGAACTGAATCAAGCGCGCCCACAGATGTTAAGCAGTTGCTTTCCTGGATTGTCTAAGTTTCGTAGACCGAACGACGTCGCGTTGCAATTGTCGTTCTGCGGGCATTGTGTCTAAAAAACGCAGGGAGGAAGCATGGATCGACGCAAGTTTATTCAAACAACAGGTACGGTGATAGCAGGTACGCGTTTGGCGCCTTACGCGCTGGCAGACAATTCCACGACCCCGGGATCGCCGGGACGGCTTGTTTTGCCTATGAATCGCAACTGGCTCTACAATCCCAAATTCACCGACGCCGCGCATGAGAAGAGTTTCGACGATTCCAGCTTCGAACGCGTAGTCATCCCTCACACAAACATCCGTCTCCCCTGGCACGGCTTCGACGAGAAACGATATGAGTTCGTTTCCATCTATCGCCGGCATTTCAAACTGCCGCCAGAAGCCCGAGGCAAACACGTCTTCGTGGATTTCGAAGGCGTAATGACCGCCTCAACTGTTTGGCTGAATGGCCAGCGGCTCGGAGAATACAAAGGTGGATACACCCCGTTTTCCTTCGAACTAACTCCACACCTTGATTTCGATGGCGATAACGTGCTCGCCCTGGCTGTCGATTCAACCGAGCGGCCCGACATACCCCCCTTCGGCTACGAGATCGACTATCTCACCTTCGGCGGACTCTACCGCGAAGTTTCGCTGCGAATCGTGCCCTCGACTTTCATCGAAAATATTTTCGCCCGGCCCAAAGACGTGCTTACAAATCCCGGGCTGGACGTTGAATGTTTCCTGCAGCACTTAGAGCCTTCGGGAGCGCTGGTTCTCCAAGCCGAGTTACTCGACGGCGCTAACGCAATTTCCAAAGCTTCGCAGCAAGTTCCGAAGTCCGCGGCTTCAAATGACCCCGTTTCACACACGATTCATTTTCCCGCCCTAAACGGTATCAAGCTTTGGGACCTCGCCAACCACAACCTCTATTCTGTCCGAATTCGTTTGCTACGCGGCAACCAACTTCTAGACGAGGACTCCCGCCGTTTCGCCTTCCGCGAGGCCCAATTCACCGACCACGGTTTCGAACTGAACGGAAAAGTGATCAAGCTGCGTGGCCTCGATCGCCACCAGACATTTCCCTACGTCGGTCAGGCGATGCCCGCTCGCGTTCAGCGCCGCGACGCGCAAATTCTTCGCAACAACTTGAAGTGCAACATCGTCCGCACCTCGCACTATCCGCAATCACGCCATTTCCTTGATGCCTGTGACGAAATCGGCCTGCTCGTGCTTGAAGAAATCCCTGGTTGGCAGCACATCGGCGATCAGCCCTGGCAGGACATTTCCGTCGACAATGTCCGTCGCATGATCCGCCGCGACTGGAACCATCCATCGATTATTCTCTGGGGCGTACGCATCAACGAATCACGCGATAACCATGACTTCTACACTCGCACAAATGCCCTCGCGCATCAGCTCGATCCCACTCGCCAGACCGGAGGCATTCGCTACTTCCAGGAATCCGAATTCCTCGAAGATGTTTTCACCATGAACGACTTCGGTTTTCCCTTGAAGCCGCCGAACCACCCACGGTATCTGAATACCGAATTCGTCGGTCACACCTTCCCGACGAAGACCATCGACAATGTCGAGCGGCTGGTCGAGCACACCATCCGTCATGCGCGCGTCCACGACCAGCTGGCTTCCAATCCGCAATATGCCGGCGGAATCGGCTGGTGCGCTTTCGACTACAACACTCACGGAAATTTCGGTTCCGGCGACCGCATCTGCTATCACGGCGTGACGGATATTTTCCGCGAGCCCAAGCCCGCTGCCGGATTCTACAAATCGCAATGCGACCCATCGGAAGAAATCGTGCTCGAACCCGCCTTCCACTGGGCGCGCGGAGATCAGTCGGTCGGATTTTCGAAAGCTGTTGTCTGCTCCAATTGCGATCACTTGAAGTTTTATATCGACGACAAGCTCGTCGCCGATGTCGATCCCGACCGCAAACAATTCCAGCACCTGCGCTACGCGCCGTTCGTAGTGGAACTCGGCGAGCTCTTTCACAAATGGGGAGACCTGCGCCTCGAAGGCTACATTCAAGGCAAGAAGGTGATCGAACAGAAAATGTCCGGATCTGGTGTGGACACGAATTTCACACTGACTGCCGATGACAACTCCTTGCTCGCTGATGGCGCCGACACGACTCGTGTCGTTCTGCGCGTGACCGACGAATTCGGGCGAATCCGTCCCTTTGCCAACGACTCCATCAAATTCGAACTTGAAGGCCCGGCCGAACTCATCGGCGACAATCCTTTTTCACTGATCGGCGGCACCGGCGCAGTTTGGATTCGCGCCAAGGAACAGCCGGGTAGGGTCAGTCTCACTGCCGTTCATCCCCAACTCGGTACGAAAAAGGTCGAATTTGAAGTCAGTGCAACACAGGCTGAACGCATATAGGGCCATTTCGCTTACACAAATGAGAGCACAAAATTTGCGTCGCGAACTATTTTCCCCAATCGTTCCAGGCCTTAATCCTGCAAGAAAAGTGCTTAAAACAATATTTTGAAAAGGTAACCAGAAAAGCAAAATTATTTACAAATCCGCTATCTTTTGGGTTGATTTCAGTAACGCTTGCGTCCTATAGTTCGCCTGCTGTGGGTTGGCGCTTTGCCAAGCGCATTTGACTGGGCCTGTCAGGACCATGTTCTGGTGGTTCAATTCTTCGGACTTTCGGTCCGCAGGCCGGTAAATGAATAAGTGCTGTCTTTGATTATCTTGTGCGAATCACGCCAGGGTCGTGGAGTAGTTCGCCTCGAAAATTGAATGAGAGTGCTAACGCCGCTCCCGGCAAAAACAGCTCTGATTGGAACGTCCCTTGCATCGCAGGTTCGATTTCGCAAAATCAATGGGGAGCAATCGATGAAAAAGTTGACATCGTTCGGTGCGCTAGCAGCATTGGCATTCTTCTGTGCTTTTGTTCCTCAGTCTCGCGCCCAGGCGGTTTATGGCAGCATCGCGGGAACTATTACGGACCCGCAGGGTGCCGCAGTAGTCGGCGCCAGAGTCGTCGTTACTGATCAAAGCAAGGGCACGACTCAGGAAACCACTACTAATGAAAGTGGCAACTACTCAGTCACCCACTTGATCCCCGATCCTTATTCCGTACGAGTCGAAGCGCAGGGATTCAAAGTAACCGAAACGAAGAACGTTACGGTTAATGTAGATACTTCCTCTCACGTCGATCTTCAGGTACAAGTCGGCGCGACAACAGAATCGATCGAGGTCACCGGTGAGGCGCCACAATTAAAGACCGATCGTGCTGACGTGGCCACCACTTTTAATACCAAGGCCATTGAAGATCTCCCCATCTACAACCGTAACTTCACCACGTTTCAATTGCTCTCGCCCGGCGCGCAACGCCTGAACGGCTGGAACCACGCAGCCAGCGAGAATCCGCAGGGTTCACAGCAAATTCTGGTGAACGGTCAATATTTCGGTGGCACAGCGTTCGAGCTCGACGGTACTGACAATCAGGATCCGATTCTCGGCATCATCGTAATCAATCCGAACCTCGACTCGATCAACGAGGTGAAGATTACGTCGCAGAACTACGATGCAGAATTCGGTAAAGCCCTCGGTGCCGTGGTCACTTCGCAAACAAAGTCCGGCACGAATTCTTTGCACGGGTCGCTATTCGACTACCAGCGCTCGAACTCCAATTTCGCGAAGGATCCGTTCACTCAGGGACCCGGTAAGGCGGAGGTTCCCGGTGGGAACTGGAACCAATTTGGCGGTTCGATCGGCGGCCCAATCATCAAGAATAAATTGTTTTTCTTTGGCGATTATCAAGCGACGCGCAGCCACGTTGGTGGTTCGACGAAGGACCGCATTCCGACCGCCGCGGAGCGTAGTGGCGACTTCAGCGCCTGGAGCCAGCAAATTTACGATCCATGCGCTACGGCTGCAGCTCCTAACGTTTTCATCCCGACATGCGATGTTCTTCCACAGAACCGAGCCCCGTTTCCCGGCAACATCATTCCCGCTTCGCGCTTGCAATTGGGAGGCTCCCCGCAGGCCCAAGCCCTTCTTGCATTACTGCCTGTGGGTGGAACACCGTCGCCGAACGTGTCAAGCGATAACTTCTTCGGCTCTGGCAACAACACCCTCGATTCCGACGGTTTTGACACTCGAATTGACTACTCTGCCAGCAACAACTTGCAAGTTTTCGGACGCTATAGTCTGCAGAAGTTCACCAGGTCTGGACCCGGGTTGTTCGGCAATGCTCTGGGCGGATTCGCTCTACCTAGCGATCCTTCGGTCGGCAACTTCGCAGGTAATTCCAATACCCGCAACCAAAGCATAGCTGCGGGTTTTGACTACACTTTTGGTAGCACGCTGCTTACGGATTTCCGCTTTGGCTACATGCGTTATCACGTACAGACCACTCCTGGAGGGGCCGATACCACTCCCGCCGCGGACGCAGGAATCCCGGGCCTAAACATCTCAGGCAATTCCTATACGGTTGGCATGCCCGCGTTTGCCATTCAAGACCCAGGTGCCGACGATTTTGATTTCGGTTACTCCCTCGGCATCAACCAATGCAACTGTCCACTCACCGAACTCGAACACCAATATCAGTTCGTGAACAATTGGACGAAGATCAAAGGCAATCACAGCATCAAGTTCGGTGCTGACATCCGTTATGCATATAACCTTCGCGTGCCTAGTGATTCGCACCGTGCGGGTGAGCTGACGTTTGCTACTGAAACCACCTCTGGGCCTGCCGGAGACGGCGGTCTAGGCATGGCTTCGTTCCTGCTGGGAGCGACGGATAGCTTTATCCGCTTTATAAGTGTTTCCACTAACGCCTATGAAACTCAACCTCGCTACTTCTTCTACGGACAAGATACGTGGCGCATCACTCCGAAGTTGACCTTCAACTACGGACTGCGCTGGGAGATTTATCGGCCTGAATCGGCGGCAGGAACTGGACAAGGCGGCTGGGTTGATATTGGTACTGGGGAAGTTCGGGTCGCAGGCCAACAAGGCGTAAATTTGCGCGGTAACACTTCCACGGACATGAAGCATTTTGCTCCACGCCTCGGTTTGGCATATCAGGTGACTCCGAAGACTGTGGTGCGGCTGGGATATGGCCGCAGCTATGACATGGGCGTGTTTGGTACCATTTTCGGTCATACCATCACTCAGACGTTGCCGGTTTTGGCGCAGCAATCGCTGAGTGCTTCCACAACCAGACCAGTTTTTACTCTCGACCAGGGCCCGCCAAGCGCCGATCCTGCTAACGCGCTGCAAAATAACTGCAATCCGATCACTGATCCAGGCGGCATTACGGTCACAGCACCAGGATTTGACTACGCGCCTACACACAATCCCTGTGTTGGTGCTAATGGTCGGTCGTTGCTGCCGGATGGTATCGGTGGGGGAGCGCGTCCCTTTAATAACGTTTTGCCGTCAGTCGATGAGTGGAATGCCTCTGTGCAGCATCAGATCACCCCAACACTGTCGGCTACGGTTGCTTATGTCGGAAACATTGCAACACATACCTTCACCGACGATAGCCCAACCTATGGCATCAACGATGCAGCTCTTCCCGGTTACGTCAACGGCTGCGGGTTGGATCCGCACAACCCAGCGAGGACTGATCCGGATCCAGTTGCATGCCCTTCTGGTGCCGTAGCGCAGGAATTGCGGCGCCCCTTCTACTCCAAATATGGCTGGACGCAAAGCCCCGGATATTTCGGAAACAACGCAACCAGTCACTATCATTCGTTGCAAGCTACAGTCGATAAGCGCTTCACCGGTGGCTTGCAATTCCAGGCCAACTACACATTCCAGCACGCGGACAATTTCGATGCGAGTTATTTCAATATCGATCCCAGCGTCAGCTACGGCCCGCAGCCGAACTACCGCAATCACGTCTTCATCTTTACCGAGACGTATGCGCTACCTTTTGGTCGCGGGAAGCAGTTCTTGGGAAATATCGGCCGGGCCGCTGACTTCCTCATTGGAGGTTGGTCGCTAACAAGTGCTACGAACTTCTCTAGCGGACTACCGTTTACACCTGCCCTCTCGAGTTGCGCGCCATCAAGCGACACCGGGCCTTGCCGGCCGGATGTAGTTGGTTCAGTGAAAAATGGTACTCGCTCCGGTGATCCCACCGTGGGAGGATACTGGTACCAAACTACGGGAGGCGTGACGTTGGACACTGCCGGGGCTTCGGCTGGTCCGTGGGGGCAACCCGCCCTCGATACGTTTGGCAACGTTGGTCACAACACCTTCCGCGGTCCGAAATTCTTCAACACTGACTTTTCAGTGTTCAAGGATTTCTCCATCACCGAAAGAACCAAGGCCCAATTCCAGGCGCAGTTCTACAACGTCTTCAATCACGTAAACCTGGACTTGCCAAATGCTACCGTGGATGATCCGAATGGTGGTGCCATCACCAACAAGGCTTACGGCAGCACGATGCGTGCTTTGACGTTCGCTCTAAGGCTCACGTTCTAAGATTTAGTCCGGTTTTCGTCTGGGAGTCTACGGACTCCCTTTTTTTGTGCCAGAAAACGTGGTTCCACCGCGCTCCTACCAGACTTGTCGTTATTTATCCACAGCCGACTTCGTTTAAATACAGAGGAGCTCTTCCAACCTGACTCGGCGCACTCTGGCCTTTCTGCATCGAAATATCTGAGTGAGTACTCATAACCCGCGCTACGTGGTACCACCGCCAACTTCCAAATCAAGTAAGGTCAATGAGGTCAAGGACATTCAGGCTGGCGTTCAGGTCATGTTTCATCGTTATATTCTCGGCTAGTCTGGTCGCGAGTGGCTGGTCCCAATCGCTCGAGGACCTCCCTGACACTCCGCAACCGCAATTGCAGGAACCTGCGGACGAGAATGTTTCCGTAATGTACCTTCGCCCTGTTGCGGTCGTACACAAGGAACCTGATTTCCAATGGCAGGCCGCCACTGGCCAAACCTTCGCGTTGCTCGCCATGGAACAGAGTTTCCGCATGGTGCAGCATAAAACTCGCGATCAACTCGGAGGTCGATTCTTCCCGGAATGGTTTGATTGTGTGAAAAACCTCCATGGATGGAACGACGGCGATTCCATTCTCACTAACTACATTGGCCATCCAATCCATTCTTCATGGGCGGGGTATATCGAAATCCAAAACGATTCCGAAGGCCGGTACTTACAATTTGATAATAGCGAGCGATATTGGATAAGCCGCCTGCGTGCCCTCGGATGGGCCGAGTTGTATGAAGTTCAGTGGCACCTTGGTCCCCTCAGCGAAGCCTCGATTGGACACGTTGGACGACCGGGGACCCATACTTTGGGCTATGTGAACATAGTTACCAGCGCGCCCGGTGGCCTTGGGCTGATCGTGCTGGAAGACTGGCTAGACAAGCGCGTCGTGCAATCGCGCGAGGCTCGCACGAATAGCTTGAACAAAAGGAGGTTTTATCGGATGTTGTTCGCCCCGAGCAAGGCAGTGGCAAATCTCTTTCGCGGAAAAAAGCCGTGGTATCGCGACTACCGCCCGATTGACTGGAAGAAATAAACGTCAAGACGGTTGGGACCGGTACTTGCCCTCAATTCTCTGCCTGCTCGTGTCTGCTTCCCCGCGTTCTCTGCGGTTAAAAGCTTTTGCTGGAAACAATTCTCTGCGCGCTCGTGTTTGCTTCCCCGCGTCCTCTGCGGTTAAAAGCTTTTGCTGGAAACGCATTCTTGAATCCGATCCAGCGCCTTGCCCAAATTCTCTATCGAATTGGCTACGCTGAACCGCAAATATCCCTCGCCGAATTCGCCAAATGATGTCCCGGACAAACACGCCACCCCAGCCTCTTCCAAAAGCGCATCCGCCAGCGGCTTCGACTTCCAGCCGGTCTTCCTGATATTCGGAAAAACATAAAAAGCCCCGTGTGGCATCCGGCACGAAAATCCCTTAATCCGATTCAGCCCGGCAACAAATAGGTCCCGCCGCCGCTTGAACTCCGAGCACATGTGCTCAACCGAGATTTGGCTCCCGCGCAGCGCTTCAACGCCTGCCATCTGCGAAAAGCTGGCCGTGCACGAAATCGAATTTGTCGCCAGGCGCGCCACTTGTTGCGCCAGGTCAGTCCGCATCACGCCATATCCCATACGCCA
>DATBIE010000063.1:0-22124 GCA_036557105.1 Terriglobales bacterium | reverse complement strand
CCGAACTCGAATTCATTGTCGACCAACTCAAGCGCTCGTTCGATGGCGAAGCTTGGCACGGGCCATGCCTCACGGAAATTCTCAATGGCATCGACGCAAAAACCGCAGCTGCACACCCCATTTCCGGCGCGCATACAATTTGGGAACTCGTGCTCCACATTGCAGCCTGGGAGCGCGTGATCGCGCAAAGAATAACCGGAAGGCAGCCCGTCACTCTCGCTGACTCCGAGAATTTTCCCCAAAGTAGTAGTCCGACTGCACCCGCCTGGCAAGACGCCCTGAAGATTTGTCGAGCAGCTCACAACCAACTCGTGCAAGTCGCATCGACTCTCGACCCGGGACGCCTCAACGAGCAGGTCCCCGGCAAGGACTACGACATCCGCTTCATGCTGACCGGCGCCGTGCAGCACGCGGCCTATCACGGCGGCCAGATCGCATTGCTAAAGAAAGCCTCTTCGTGAGAGGTTGTACAGTTACCTTGCGAGAGACTCGCCTGTCAGAAAATCAGACCATCAATGTCGCCGTCATCGGCGTAGGCGCATTTGGACGCAACCACGCCCGCGTCTATCACCAACTTGCCCGCGAATCGAGTTCCGTTCGCCTGGTCGGCGTCGTTGATGAGAATGCCACCCGTGCTGACGCCGTGGCGAAAGAATTTGGCTGCCGGGCCTTTGGCTCGATTCAGCAACTAATCAGCACGCGGACGGAAGTCAAGGCGGCTTCTGTAGCAGTCCCCACAATTCACCATCTCGCAGCAGCCCGCCAGCTGATGCAAGCTGGAATCGACGTCCTAATCGAAAAGCCTCTTGTGTCTTCACTGGCCGAAGCGGACGAACTGATTCACCTCGCGAACAAGTCAGGCCGCATCGCTCAGGTCGGTCACCTCGAACGTTTCAATCCTGCGGTCCGCGCCACAGTTCCTCTCATTACGAAGCCAATGTTTTTTGAGGTACATCGGCTCAGTGTCTTCACTCCACGTTCGCTCGATGTGGACGTGGTGCTCGATCTAATGATCCACGATCTCGATGCCGTACTGTCCTTCGTGAACTCACCGATCAAAGAAATTCGCGCTGCCGGTCTCCCTATCCTCTCTGACAAAGTCGATATCGCCAATGCCCGTCTCGAGTTCGAGTCCGGCTGTGTTGCCAATTTCACCGCCAGCCGCGTCTCGACTGAGCGCGTCCGCAAGTTACGTTTCTTTCAACCGAGGCAATACATCTCCATCGACTACAGCCGCCAGGACGTGCTCGTCTTCACAGTCGGAAGCGACCATGGTGTTCCCTCAGCCAATCCTGAGATCAAGGTGTCCAAACCCGAAATCACTCAGGAAGAACCTCTGCACTCGGAGATTCGTTCTTTTCTTGAGGCTATGCGCACTCGCGAAAGGCCAATTGTGCCTCTAGAAGACGGCCGCCGGGCTCTGGCCGTCGCCCTTGAGGTCCTGCAACAAATTGAAGCCCACGCCGGCAGGCTGAATCTCGCCGGATGACCTGCGCCTGTCCTTTACATTTTTTGACAGCTCCCCGGCCTCAAGCTCGCTAACCTAAGAAGGTCGGCCTTAAGTGCTTGTACCACCAGAATTTCTGTTCTGGGCGGGAAAGATGAGAAAATAAACTAGAACTACTCCAGCTGCCGCATCTGATAATTGAGTCGATGTCTCTGACCCAAATTCCGTCTCTGCAGGAAACGCCTCCCGAGCCGCCGCCGTCCCGATCTGATCCCAACCAACTGGAGCTCGGCCTGCTTAGCGCGGACCAGTGGGAATCCGCCTACCGCCAGATGCACGACTTCCCTACCCTGCTCATCCAGGCGCAGGACGATCTGGCACGTTCCCGCAAGCGCGAGGCCTTCTGGATGTCGCTGTTTGCGCATGCGCTGCTGTTGCTGCTCATTCTGCACCCTCCGGATTTTGCCAAGTATTGGTTCAAGCGCTCCGTTATGCTGGTAAAACCCGCAAATCAAAATCGCGAACTGACCTTTGTCGAAGCGCCGCCCGACAAACTGAAGTTTAAGCGCCCGGATACCAATAAGATTTCTGATAAGGACCGCATCGCCTCCACAAAGCAACCGCAGCTCGATCGCAAGGAATTGAAAAAGATCCTTGACACGTCGCGCGCAGGACGGCCAAACCCTCCGTCGCCTCCGGTCCAGCAACAACCGCAGCCGCCACAACAAGCGATGATGCAACCTCCGCCGCAACCTCAGGCACAGCCGAAGCAAGAGCCGCCATCTGCGAACCAGATGGCTAAGCTGCAAACACCGCCAGTCAACCCCAAGTCGGTCTTCAATACAGCGCCGATGTCTGCCAGTCGGGCAATCACGCAAGCAGCCAATGCCGCTGCAGTCAATCACGGTCGCTACGCGGGTGATGACGGCGATCTCGGCCTGGGGCAGCGCCAAATGACCACGCGCGTAGGCCCGGAGATTCTTAGCGATACGATGGGAGTTGACTTCGGCCCTTATCTCGAGATTGTGAAACGAGAAGTAAAGCGCAATTGGTACAACCTGATACCGCAATCGGTGCTTTTCAAGAAGGGCGTTGTCGCACTCCAGTTTTCAATTCTCAAAAATGGGCAGGTGGCGGGACTTCAATACGTTAACGGCTCGGGTGACGTTTCGCTGGACAGAGCCGCTTATGGCGGAATTACAGCTTCTGATCCATTTCCGCCGCTGCCTGAAGAATTCACCGGGCCGAACCTAACTCTCCGCTTCACTTTCTTCTATAACCTGAATACCGACGGCACTCCCCTACGCTAACCAGGAAGATGGGATTGGATGATTTGAAGATCATTGCGGGGGAGACGCCCGTCTACCCAAAAATCTCCACTCGATGATCCCGAGGTCACTTCGGTTGAAAACCGTCTACCCCGAATTGCCATAAGAGAAATGCATCCTCATCCGCCAACTCAATATCTCGCTGCGACTTCGTTGATCCCAGTCCATGCCCCGCGTCGTAATCCACCCGCATTAGGACCGGCTTGCCGCTGGACGTCGAAGCCTGCAGACGGGCCGTCATTTTTGCTGCCTGCCAGGGCGCAACTCGCGGATCATTGGCTCCGGTGGTCAATAGCACTGCCGGATATGCAGTATCAGGCTTCACGTGCTGATATGCATCCATCGCGTACAAGCCCTTGAAACCGTCAGGATCCTTCACCGTCCCGAACTCCGGAATATTCGCAGGCCCGCTCGCCATCAACTCCGAACGCAGCGAGTCCGAATCGCCCACCCTGATCAGGGCCGCTGCAAAGAGATCAGGGCGTTGGGTAACGGCCCCGCCGATCGTGATACCGCCCGCGCTCGTGCCTTCACCGGCCAGCTTCGCTGGGGACGTGTATTTGTGCTCGATCAGATATTCTGCGCACGCGATGAAGTCGTCAATCGTGTGCTGCTTCGTGAGCTTGCGGCCGCCATTGTGCCAATCCTCGCCGTATTCACCGCCTCCGCGAACATGCGCCACGGCAAACAACCCGCCATGTTCCAGAAACGCCAGCCACGTGGGTCGGAACGACGGGTCGTAAGTGATCCCGTACGCGCCATAGCCCTCGAGCCACGCGGGACTTGATCCATCCATCTTGATGTCGCGGCGGTGCACGATGGAAAGCGGAACCATGGTTCCATCCGCGCTTTTCGCTTTCACCTCTTCAGAAACGATTGCCGAGAAATCCACGGGAGACGGAGGAACAATATGCGTATCTTCGACGTTGCCTTTCGCATCCAGCACATACCACAGCGGAGGCTTAGTCCACCCCACCAGGTTCAGCCATGCTCCGGGAAGAGTCGGGTTCGCGACTAATGACTGAATCGCTCCGTCAAAGGGCAGTTTGACGGGCTCGGCGCTTCCGCCACCATAGGGCAAGCGTCGTAATTTACCGATACCTCCATCGAGGTCCTGAATGTATAGTCCATCGGCGGCGGCAGCAATGTTCACGATTACCGCTTCACCCGCGGGAACTACGACTTTCGCGGCGGACAGATCAGGCTTCGAAAGGCTCGTCCGCAGAACTTTGAACCGCGAGGCATCTTTGTGCGAGAGAAGAAAAAGATCGTCGTCGTGCAGGTCCAGGTTGGTTATGTCTTGCGAATCATCCGCTACCTTCGTCCAGGAAGTCCCGGCACTCGGAGTATCCGTAAACCGCGCCACGTAAATGTCTTTCTCATTCTTAACACCGTGGATCACCAATCCCAGGATTTCCTGGGGCGCGGCGGGCGAGTAAATCACGACGGGGAAATCGTCTTCCGTTACTTTCACGCTCGGCGAAAAGTCGTACCCGAACACCTGCGGGTCCTTTTCCGGATCGCTTCCCAACGTGTGCTTGTATACACGCAACTTCTGATACTTGGCCGTCGGAGGGTCGCTCGCGCTCAATTTCTGTGAACGCGTGAAGAAAAATGCCTTGTTTCCGGGCAGCCACGTCGGCTGGCCAAACTGCGCCCGATCGATCACATCAGGAAGCACTTTGCCAGTTGCGGTCTCCAGAACGTGAAGAACACTATCTTCAGAACCGCCTGGCGAAATCCCATAGCCTACGTACTTGCCATCTAGAGAGGGCTGAAAATAGTCGATGGAGAAATGCTTGCCATCAGCTGTGGTCAGCTTTTCGGGATCGACCAATAGGCGTTCAGGCGCGTTCAAAGTATCGCGGACATACAACCTGCGATTGTCCGATCCCGGGTCGGTCTTCAGATAAAAATAATGTCCGCCCCACACCTGCAGACTGGAAACGACCGCGCCCGCATTGTCCAGTGACTTAATTCTCTCGAGCAGTTGATCGCGCCCTGGAATTTTCGCGAGCATGTCGCGCGTGTAATCATTCTGCTGCTTCATCCATGAGACGACCTCTGGATCGGAAGTGTTCTCCAACCAGCGGTAGGGATCTGTCACCTTGGTGCCGAAATAGTCATCGGTGACTTCGCGTACCGGCGTCTTTGGAAGCTTGGTTTGGCTCAAGGCCATTCCTGAAATCAGGAAAGCCAGACTGAGGCAAGCAGTAGCAATTCGGCGCATAAGAATTCCTCAAAGCGGGAGTATCTGAAGGTCAGACGATCAGCGGTTTAAAACAATAGCGCGAAGCATAGAAGGTCGTCCAGCGCATAAAACCAACTACTTCATTTCCCGGCGCCCGCTAACGCTAAAGCAATGAGCAGGATGCGCTGAAGGCCTAGGGCTCGCCCGATGGGATCAAACCACTCCTGAAGAGTATGAGCACCGCCGCCGTTTCCACCAGCGCCAATCGCAATCGCCTCCCGGCCCATCGAAATCGGAATGTTGGCATCGGTGGATGCGCGCTGAATTTGCGCGTGATTTGTCAGATGCGTATCCACGGCGCAAGCAATCTGCACCGCCCTAGCATTCGGCCCCAGTTCTCCGCCGGGGCGGTTACCGATGGGCACCATCTCGGCGATCAGTCCTGACCGTCGCAGAGGGTCACGTCGATGCGCAGTTCGAATTTCTTCCTCTTGGATCGACTGGTCGACCGCGCGACGCAGTTCCAGATCAAGCCGATCAATCTCTGAAGGCGAACTCGAACGGATGTCCACCCTCATACTGGCGGACTCGGGAATCGAATTAACTGACGTCCCGCCGCGAATGACGCCAATGTTGAATGTTGTCTTGGGGCTCGATGAGACACGCGTTTGCGAGAAAAGGTTAATTGCCCTTCCGAGCACCACGATCGGATTCGGCGCGCCAAAGTCACTCCAGGAGTGACCGCCCGGTCCTCGCACGGTTACTTCGAACCTTCGGCTACCGAGGGCTTCCGCAACAATGGTGTCTGTACCTGCGCCATCCACAACCAGGCTCGAGGAAATTGCGTCTTTCCATTGCGACTCGGAAAAAATGTGCCGCATCCCGCGCAGATCGCCTTCCCCTTCTTCACCGACGTTGCCGATGTAAAGGACGGAGTGCTCGTGTGGTAGATTGAAATTTTCAACCGCGGCAGCCACTGCCAGGAGCGCGGTGAGTCCGGCGGCGTTGTCGGAAATTCCAGGACCGAAGAGCTTTGTTCCCTGCTGACGGATATTGAGCGGTGTGTTGGGAGGGAAAACCGTGTCCAGGTGCGCACTGATCGCGACAACGGATTGCTTGCGGCCTTTGCGGAAACCGAAGACGTTCCCAATTCTGTCTTTGCTGACGTCCTTTATTCCGAGCCCTCTGAATTGTTCAGCCATCCATTCCCCGCGTGCCATTTCACCAAACGGGGGAGCAGGAATTCGCGAAACTTCCATCTGCCATCGAGCAAATTCGGCCTCCTGATCGGCGAACCATTGCCGTGCGGCTTTGACGCCGGGCAGCGCGGCAATACGCGCAATTTCTTGTTGCACGTCGGAGTTGGAGGAGACGACCGGCGGTTCAACCTGACTCATGGGCTTGTTCATATTACAACTTAATCCATTGAACAAAATGTGTCGCGGAGGGAAAGCGGAAGGTGCTAAGAACTGCTCAAGATGGCAGCGTTCATACGCGAATGCCTCACCTCCGGCTTCCTGGCGAAAGGCGCGCCCTTTGACTTCGGCATCTCCGCTCCTTTCCCCGCATCTAACTTTAGAGTAGGCTGAAACCAAGTCTTTCCTGCCAAAATATGAAATTACATCGAGTTCTATCGTCGTTTGCTGTGGCGCTCTGTTTCGTGCTCGCCGCGCTTGGGCAAGAAGGCCCGCTGTCAACCCAACAACCGAAGGGGATCACGCCCGACCAGATCATCCAGAAGTTTGCCGCGAAAGAAAAGGAATTCAAAGAAGCGCGCGACAACTATACATTTCGTCAGGACGTGAGAGTTCAGACGCTCGACGGCGACACTGTCACAGGGGAATATCGCGAAGTGTTCGACGTCACCTACGACAACCAGGGTCATCATTTGGAGAACGTCGTCTTCGCGCCCCAGAATACTTTAGAAGCAATTCAGATGACCCCTCAGGACTTGCAGGACCTTCGGCATACCATGCCATTCGTTCTGACTTCTGACGAAATCGGGGATTACAACATCCTCTACGTCGGACAACAACAGGAAGACGAGTTGCACTGCTACGTTTTCGACATCGCACCCAAAAAAATCGATCCGAAAAGGCGGTACTTCCAAGGCCGCATCTGGGTTGATGATCAGGATCTGCAGATCGTGAAAACTTCAGGCAAGGCCGTTCCCGAGACCCATAAAAAGGGAAACGAGAATCTTTTCCCGAAATTCACTACGTGGCGCGTGCAGGTGGATGGCAAGTACTGGTTTCCCGCATATACGCTGGCTGATGACACTCTCCACTTCCGTTCCGGCGGGTACGAAGATGTGCACGTGAAGGACATCATCAAGTACACCGACTACAAACGATTCGGCAGCAACGTAAAGGTCACTTACCAGGGACAGGGTTCAGGAGAAGGACAGAATCCAAAGGAGCAGAACAGCGGGAAGCCGCAGTAGAAGGTTTTAAGGTTCGAAGGTTTCGAGATTGCAAGTTTTCAAGTTTCGACCTGTTCACTGCAATGATGAAACTTTGATACCTTGACATTGAAAACCTTTGCTCTCGAGGCTCTAGAACTCTCAATAAAACAGATACTTCCTCCACCTGTCATCCGATCGTCCCATCAATCGCATGATGTGTCGGCTGGTGTGAAGGTTGAAAGCGTGCGGCTCGCGCATTAGTTTCATACCGGCTTCGGCAGGCAGTTGGTTTCCCTTGCTTCGGTTGCACTCATGGCAGCACGCTACCAGGTTTTCCCACGTTGATGCCCCTCCGCGCGAACGCGGGATGACATGGTCGAGCGTCAAATCGCTCGAAGCCAGCACCTCAGCGCAATACTGGCAGGTATTGCGGTCACGCAACAGAATGTTTTTTCGCGACAGAGCGCGGGTCTGATGCGGAATCCGGCGATATTCGAGCAAACGAATGACTGAAGGCACCCGCAATGCCAGCCTGGCGGCATGCAGAAAATGGCCATTCTCCTCTTCTGTCATGGCAACGCCCTTCAGCACCAACACGATCGCGCGCCGAGCAGCGCAGACATTGATCGGCTCATAAGAAGCATTCAGCACCAGCACCGGCGCGTGTAGCGCCTGCGCATCGCTCTCCTGATGCACACCAATGCCGAAGACTGTAGCCGTCACAGTGTGCCGTCCTGCATCCGCTCCCGAGCTGTGCCTGTGTACAGACATGCTTAAAATTCTTGACGGTCTTCCATTGCTGCTTCGAAGTTCTTAAGCCCTGTTGTGGTTGCGTCGCTCTCTTTCAGCGTCCGCGCAACCGTTGCAACCCAAACTTCCTCTGCGCCCGCCTTCCGCAGAACCCTGGCGCACTCATTCGCGGTAGTTCCGGTCGTTAACACATCATCCACCAGCAGGATTTCACGTCCCGCTACTCGGTTTAGATGCTTCACGCGGAATGCTCCGCGCATGTTATCCGCACGTTGCGCGCGTGTGAGGCCAACTTGAGAAACTGTTAATCGAACTCGTTCAAAAGCGTCGAAATCTAACTCGGCTCCGTGAATTGGATTTTGCTTCAGGGCCGCGCGTGCAATCAGTTCCGCTTGATTGAATCCCCGCTCGCGCCGTTTCGAACGGTGAAGGGGCACGGCTATCACGAGCACAGATGCCGACTTCAAAGTTAATTTCGCGGTCGCTTCCGCAAGCATTCGCCCCAATACATTCGCCGCAGGCTCGACGCGTTCGTACTTGAGCAGATGAATCAGTTCGCGCAACTCGCCGTCGTAGGCGCCGTACGCTATTGCCTTCGTAAAATGCGGACGTTCGCCGCGGCACATGAGGCAAAGTTGATTTCCGTTCGTGGCAGCCCGCAGACCAAGTCGCTCGCCACACACTTCGCACGTCACACCCGAGATTGGCGTCATCGCCAAGAGGCAAGCCTCACACACTGGCAGACGGGAAATGTTACTGAGCGGTACGCTGCAAAGGCGACAATCGGAAGGAAACAGTGCGCTAAAAACGCCGCGAGAGATTGCTGAATTCAGCAGATTTCGACCTGCAAGGCCCAAGCGCCCGAATTTCGGAACTTCGGGCGGCACAACCGTCCTGCGGATTATGTCTCCGGTACTGCTGAAGACCTAGCCTCCCTCGTGCGGCGCCTGGTTAGGCTCCAGCCGTACGAATTGCAATCAGTATAGCGGGAGCTTCAGACACAAGCAATTACGATTGGGTTGCTGGTTTCAGTAACGGAAGTCTCACTTCATGCCGCTCTTCGCTACGTTTTCACGGAGAACTTGTAAACCAGCCTTGCTCCATGCTAAGGTCGGCGCGGTTTGTCTGTGTCGATGCGGATGTCTCGATTTTGTAATCATCTGGCTGCGGCCCAAAAACGGAAATTTCCAAAGGGATTTGAATGAGCACACCTGCCGAAACGATAACTGCCCCCAGGAAACACCAGCCTTTTGTTCCCGAGCACCTGGAAATGAAGGAGTTCACTTTTCGCGCCGTATTCCTGGGCTTGTTGATGACGGTTGTCCTCGGCGCGGCCAACGCTTATTTGGGACTGCGCGCTGGAATCACTATCGCTGCGACTTATCCCGCAGCAGTTATTGGCATGGCTGTGCTGCGGGCGTGGAAAGGCACGATTCTCGAAGAAAATATTGCGCGAACATCTGGAACCATCGGCGAAGGTATTGCCGCCGGCGCAATTTTCACCATTCCTGCATTCCTCATGGCGGGCGTCTGGCCGTCATTCGGTTTTGCCGAGTCGTACTGGAAGACCACCGCTCTCATCATGGTGGGCAGCATTATCGGTGTACTGTTCATTTCGCTGGTCCGCAAGGGGATGGTTGAAGATCCCGAACTGCCGTTTCCGGAATCCGTTGCCGCTTCGGAAATTCACAAAGCCGGACGCCGCGGGGCACAGGCGGCGAAATATCTTTTCTGGAACATTGGACTTGGCGGCGTCATTTATTTGCTCGGCGCGTTCGGGCTGTTCGCGGTCGATAAGACATTTCAGTTTGGCGTTGGACTGCTTGGCCGAAGTCAGGTACGGTTCGGGACGGAAACAACCGCTGGCACTGTCGCCGCCGGTGGAGCAACGACCATATCAGCCCCCAGCGTGAGCCCTGCGCTTCTTGGAGTCGGCTACATCATCGGCGTTCGATTGGCTGCCTTGCAGTTTTCCGGCAGCGTTCTCGCCTGGGGCCTACTCGTTCCTCTCATGATGTTCTTTCTCGGTCCGCAACTGCAGCACTTTTTGCCGGCAACAGCTCCGGACGATTGGTCGGGCATGGCTTTCAATATGTGGAAGTTCGTTGTTCGTCCGATCGCGGTTGGTGGAATGATCGTGGGCGCCGTCTCCACATTACTCGGAATGCGCAAAAGTCTTACCGCAGGTCTCGGGAAAGCTTTCGCAGACTTCAAAAGAACTCCCGGTGAGCGCCCGCAAGAGGTCCGCACCGAACGCTATATGAGCTTCAAACTAGTGTTCGCGCTGATCGGATTGATGTTCATCCTGATGTGCTTCCTTTACATTCACGTCTCGGGTCTGCTGTGGCCCGCAGTACTGGCAGCAGTCGTCATGCTGATCGTGGGCTTCTTCTTCGCCACGGTTTCCGGCAGCTTATGCGGAATTATTGGATCGTCTAACAACCCGGTGTCGGGTATTACGCTTTCCACACTACTTATAGCTGCACTGCTTATGGTCGCGCTCGGCGTCTCTGGGCAATCTGGTGTTGCAGCGGTCCTGGGAGTTGCCGCGGTGGTTTGCGTGTCATCCTCGGTCGCCGGAGAACTTCTGCAGGACTTCAAAGTCGGATACATCCTCGGCGGCACACCACGAAAAATTCAAATTGCGGAACTGATCGCCGTGGTTGTCGCCAGCCTCATCATGTATTTTCCGCTGATGTATCTGCAGAAAGGCTTCGGCTTCGGCAGCAAGGAGCTTCCCGCGCCGCAAGCCGGATTGATGGCGATGCTCGCCCAGGGCATAGTCGGCCACAATATGGCGTGGCCCCTCGTCGGCGTAGGCGTATTTCTTGGCATCGCGCTCATCATGATGAAAGTGAAAAGCCCGATGCTTGTCGCTGTTGGAATGTACTTACCGTTTGAGACGACGTTGGCCATCTTTGTCGGCGGAATCTTCCGCTACATTGCAGATGGGGTAGCGCAACAACGCGGACTGAACCCGGCGCAAAAGGCCCGCACTGAGAATGCCGGAGTGCTCACGGCTTCAGGTCTCATTGCGGGTGAGGCGCTGATGGGACTGCTCTGGGCAGGGCTGAAAGCAAATGTCTGGGTCGCACCCAAGGTCCCACCTCAGATTTTCGAGCATCCTTCCTACATCTTTGGCTCAGCCATCCTGATTGCTCTTGGTGCGCTCATGATCTTGTCGCCGCTCACTGCAGCAGGCGATCCCAATGAACCCGCGCCACCAGTAGCGATGATGTAGAGAGCAGTGACTAGTTCGCACGGCGCCGATCCGCGTCAATGGTTGATCGATGAAGGCGTGTAATCCTGCCAAATGTACTCCAGCGCCTCAGGCAGGGTCTGCTGTCTCACTCCTGGATCAACGTGTCTGGCATTTTTGGCAAATACGAATTGATAGTGGTAGCGCTTCTCAGCGAGTACCTTTGCCATGCGCTCGTTTGCGAGCACCCAATCATGCATTCCGTCGCGCATCACGTTGGGATTCAGCAGATCACGGTCGCCAACTTCCAACCAAATGCGGATCGGCCTCCTGGGGCTGTTTGGAATCAAGCGCTCGTGGAACGCCCAGGCGCCATGCGGCATTTTGGGATTGTATGGCCATTGCTGATTGACAAAAGTGCCCGAATAACTGAGAACGCGATGGTAAAGCTCCGGATGATGCCAGGCCATAGCTAGGGCGCACGCCGCGCCTGAGCTGGCGCCCATCGTCGCCCTGGCGTCCGGATCTTTGGTGAGCTTCACGCGCGCCTTCGCCTCGACAAGTGGCAAGACTTCCTTTTCCACGAACTCCGCATATTTGCCTGACATGGTGTCGTATTCCAGGCCGCGCTCACTTCCCTGCGCGTCGCCTCCCCCGTTGCCAATAGAGATCGCGATCATGACGGGAACTTTGTGTTCTGCGATCAAAGAATCAAGGGCCTGAAACAACAACCGATCGGGTCCGTCCGCTCCGACGATGAAGGGCGCGACACTGCCCGCAACATATTGCTTGGGGACAAACACGGCCACTTTTCGCGTGTATGCGGCAGGATGGCTTGTGGTCACTATCAGCTTCGCCGGATTCACAGGATCAACAGTTCCGAAGGTGCCTGTGTCGCGAGCAATACCCGGATAGATCCTGCTATCCGAGGAATCCATTGTGAACTCGACTATCTCGCCTTTTGGCACATTTCCTGAAGGAGCGATCTCGCGCGCCGGATTGTGAGTCGGACCGATGATGAAATTGCCATCAACATTGGCATGGGGAACGTCACCGTCGGGCAATTCTTTCGCCGTGACGTACCCAGCGGTGTTCGCATCACGTGCGGGAGGAAGGGGACGGTCGGACTTCGCGGAGGAAGATTGGGGTGAAACCGCGATAGCACAAATCGAGATCGCAGTTGAAAAGAGCGCAATACCAACAGCACGTAGCAAGCGAGTGTGCCGCATTAGATTTCGTAAAGTAATGGTCGGGGCGAGAGGATTTGAACCTCCGACCCCCTGCGCCCAAGGCAGGTGCGCTACCAGGCTGCGCTACGCCCCGACTGTCGTGCTTTTCTCATTTTAAACTACTTCGCCTTTGGTGCCTTTACCCTTCTTACGAACATTTACTTTGCTTTACGAAATTTCTATTGGAACTGGCGTCCAGAAATGTTGCTATAGATTGAGCCGCAAAGGAGACTACGAATGAACCGAAATCAGCTGGTGAAATCGCTCTGTGCCAGCGCGTTATTGATATGTGTTTTTGCTGCAATGCAGGGCTGGAGTCAGGACGACCAAGCCCCACCGCCAGAACATCGTGGACACCGCCACATGATGAGCCCTGAGAATCGCACCGACCACCTGACCAAAGCACTGAGCCTTACCGACGATCAGAAGAGCAAAGTGCTTTCCATCTACCAGGATGAGCAAAAGCAAATGGAAGCCCTGCGCGCAGATTCAAGCACGTCTCGCGATGACCGTTGGGCGAAGATGAAACAGGTTCACGAAAACACGGTGAGCCAGATTAAAGGGACATTGAACCCGGACCAAGCAAAGAAATTTGACGACATGCAACAGCGGATGCAGGAACACCGCCAGCATCGCAGCGGAGACAATCCTCCACCACCGCCGTCTCAACCGTAGTCGGATCGTAGCCAAACCTATTCAGGGCCGCGCCAGTGCGGCCCTGTTCTGCTGCCTGCGGCATGTTTCTTCTCACCTTCACTCCAGCTTGGAACTCCGTGCAAGCACTTCCAGGTTTTGCTGCTCGCGAATCAACTCGCCCGCAAAGGCAGACCAATATACAATCTGCAGCATTATCTAATCGCCGGATACAAATAGAAGCATCAACAAAGGCCAGGGGGAGATTTGCACAATTCGAAGAAATCTTTCTGGTTTCGAACCATCCTATTCGCGCTAAGTGCCCTTGCTTGCCGTTGTGAGCTGCTCGGACAAAATCCCCAACTTCAGACGAAAAGCGGGCGCAGCTTCCCTACGGTGGTCTTTACTTCCGTGCTCTGGAGTTTGAATCCTCCTTACTACTCCATTGCAATCGATTCGACCGGAGCAGCAACCTATCAATCGGCGCCCGATATCGTCGATACTACCGGCGTCCCCTACACGGTCGCTTTTCAAGTCAGTGATGCAACACGCAGAACAACTTTTATAGTTGCGCGAAATCTGGATTTTTTTCGCGGCGAGTTTCCTGGAACGGTAGGCTCTCCGCAGAAAACTCCTGTACGGACGCTCGGTTTCCACGACTCGACCATTAGCAACCAGATGACGTATAGCAGCTCAACAGAATCTGAAATCCAGGAACTCACTTCGATTTTTGAAGAAATCTCGAGCACTCTCGAATTCGGAAGAAAGCTCGCCTATTTCCATCAGCACGATCAGAGCGCGCTCGAAGGGGAGCTTGCATCGATGCAAAGGGAAGGCGAACGGCACCATTTACGGGAGTTGCAGGCCGTTGCTCCCGTGTTGAGAAGTATCGCTTCAGACAAGAATGTGGACGAAGCGGCTCGCGCTCGCGCTGAAGCGATGTTGAATCCCGCACATATGACCTTGACAACACCCATACTTTCCACGGCGGGTGAATGACGGGACGCACGCTTTTGTTATTTTCTGGCATACTTTTCCGGCATATGAAGCTTCTGCTGCTCCTGGCATGCTTTATCTCCATCTGGCTGGTTCGTTGCGACGCGCAGTGCTCTGGCGTTGAAACGAGCAGAACGGGGGCAGTCAACTGGACACCGCAATGGTGCGACGAATTCAATGGGACGGCGAACACTCCGATCGATCACACAAAGTGGACGTACGACACTGGCGACAGCGGGTTCGGAAACAACGAACTTGAAACTTACTGCGATCCCTCGTCGAACGACACACCATGCAATTCGCAGAAGCCCAACGCCAGAATTGATGGAAACGGACATCTCGCCATTCAGGTTCTCGGCCCTCCTAAGAGCGACTGCACACATCTCGGCACTTGCACCTCAGCGAGACTGAAAACTCATGGTCTACGAGGGTTCAACTCAGGACGAATCGAGGCGAGACTGCAAATCCCGTCGCATGCGGGATTGTGGCCGGCGTTTTGGCTGCTCGGATCGCAACCAGGCGTTTCGTGGCCAAAGAGCGGCGAATCGGACATTATGGAGACCTGGCCAGCAACTTCAAAAAACGCCGGGCCGGGCGCAACCGGAAATTGTTCTACCCTTCACACGCAGGCCACGGGTGATTCTGGGAAGGACGGCTGCTTCACTCTTCCAAACGGTGGACGAATTTACGATGCGAGCGGCCATATGTATGGCCAGATTTGGTCGGCCAATATGGTTCAGTACTACATCGACGACCCCGATCGTCCGTATTTCGTGGTCACCGCGTGCGATTTGCCGCCGGGAGACTGGTGGCCGTTTAGCAGTTCGAAAAATCCATTTTTCATTATTTTGAATATTGCCGTGGGCGGCACGCTGGGCGATCCAACGGACTCAGGCACCAGCAGCCAGCCGCCGATGCTCGTGGATTATGTTCGCCAGTACTTGCCGTCGACGGTTACCACGCATCTGTCGCAACCATCTTCGTTGGCACTGAAAGCCGGAGCAACCACCGGCAACACTGCCTCGATCACGATTACGCAAGCTCGAGGCACGGGACGCACGGCATTCTCGTGTACGACGACCGCGCCGAACGCGAGTTGCGTGGTTACAACCGGCGATCCGATGAACAAGTACACGGCTGATTTCAGCAGAGCTTCGAGTGTGAAAGCCACTGTAACGGTAACGACGACGGCAAACACCGGCTCGAATGGGACGACGCTTGGAAACTACGTTGTTACGGTTGATGCGTATAACGTCAGCAGCTCGGAAGCGGCGAAGCCGTCGACAAGCAAGACGTTTAAGCTGAGAGTGAACTAGTCCTCTGTTTTGGAGGGTAAGGCTTACCCGCTGGCTATTGCCTTATTCTCGGATTCGCCACGGAGTACAACAAGTCCGTTAGCAGATTCACGATCACATAGGTCAGCCCAATCGCCAGAATGCAGCCCTGCACGAGGAAATAATCGCGGTTCCCGATGGCATCAATCGTGAGTCGTCCGATTCCGGGCCAGGAAAAAATCTTCTCGGTTACGATTGCTCCGGCGAGCAGCGCGCCGAACTGCAAGCCGAGCACAGTGAGGACCGGCAACATCGCATTTCGCAGCGCGTGGCGATAGACGACCGTCCGCTCCGAAAGGCCTTTGGCGCGCGCGGTCCTGATGTAATCCTGTCCAAGTTCCTCCAGCATCGAGGTTCGAACCATGCGCGTTAGGATTGCCGCCAGCGCACTGCCCATTGTGATCGCCGGAAGGACCAAGTGCGCCAGAGTGCCGGCGCCCGAAACTGGCAGCAGCCCCAGCTTGATTGCGAAAAACAAAATCAGAATCGGCCCAAGCGCAAAATTCGGAAACGACAGGCCAAACAAGCTGACTACGCTAAGCAGCTTGTCGTCCCAGCGGCCACGACGTTGGGCTGAGCGCACGCCAGCTGGAATCGAAATTAAAATCGCAACAATTAGCGCCGCAATCGTTAGTTGCAAGGTATATGGATAACGCTGCACAATGAGGCTGCTCACGCTTTGATTGAAGCGCAGCGAGGGCCCAAGGTTACCGTGGAAGACTCCATTCCAGTATTGGAAATATTGTTGCCAGAGCGGGACATCGAGGCCGTACGCATGGCGTGTGGCAGCGATGTCTGCGGCAGGCGCTCCCTCGCCGAGCATTTGCAGAATGGGATCACCCGGAACGAGGTGAATAAGCAAAAAGACAACTGAGACTACAAGCCACAGGACGGGCAACGTGTACAGCGCCCGGAACAATATGGTGCGGAGAGCTCTCACAAGCCGAGATTGAATTCCCCGATTTTAGCTTCCTTCGTGGTTCTAGTGTCCCGCAAACTTGATCTCCGCGTCGCTGCGGCGGATGTAATTCGCGTCGAGCGCATCGACAGAAGTCACAACACCTGCGTTGATCTTCTCAAAACCAAGTCGTGCGATGTAATCGGACTTGGGATATTCGATCTGAGTCACGTGCCAGCGCCGTTCGCGAGCAAATGCGGCGATTTTGGAATCGGTCGTTACGATCTCGGGGCCATCGCTTAAGGCAGAAAGTTCTATAAGTGCGACCAGTCGCTGCGGTCCGACCTCTACTTCCGTCTCGTTCATGCTGAATTCTCCGGCGTAAACTTCGGCGCGTCCGGCGTCGAGTAAGGCAATGACTTTACCCCGTTTGCGCGATTCGCGCGCAATGGCCTCAAGCAGCGACACCGCAGCGACAGGCCTCTGCAGAACTTCAGCTAAAGCTTTAATTGCGGCGAGTCCGACCCGAAGGCCGGTAAAGGAACCCGGCCCGGAAACGACGGCAAAACCGTCGAGATCAAGTTTGGTGAACTTGTGGCGGCTCAGCAACTCTGAGATTTGCGGGACCAATTGCGCGGAAAACGTTCCGCCTTGGAGGGAAACAACCTCAAATGTCAGGGCGTTCTCGTCACCGAATTTGACAAGAGCGATGCTGCCATTCTTACCGGAGGTGTCCACGCCCAAAATGAGCATTGTGAATTGAGAATACTAGAGTTTGTCGCGCTGAAGAGCGCGCTTCCGTTTGAGCCGGGCTTGACGCGGCCATGAATGGCCGCTCTACAAAGAAGCCATACTAGATGATCTTACGACCAAACACTCCGGTGCTAGTCACGAGCTTCGACCAGTTCAATCAATACGCCAGAGGCGCTCGAAGGGTGAATAAAGACATAGCGATGGCCGCCGGCGCCCACTTTGATTTCGTCGGATACGAGACGAATACCGCTGGATTTGAGGATTTGGACAGCGGCAGAAAGATTTGGGACCTTAAACGAAACGTGATGCAAACCTTCACCACGCTTTTCGATGAACCTGGCGATAACTGAATCTTCCGAAGTGGGTTCTAGAAGCTCGAGCCGCGTATCGCCGACTGGAACCATGACAACTCGAACCTTCTCGCCTGGCAGAAGTTCTTCCGCCGAAACGGGCATGCCGAGGTTTTCATAAATCGTCTTTGCCGCGGCGAGAGACCTGACTGCAATGCCGAGATGATCAATCGAAAATGCCATCTCTGTGTTTTTCCTCTGTGTAACTCCGTGCCCTCTGTGGTTTAGTTGTTGAACCAGCACAGAGGACACAGAGCGCAGAGGTAATTATTTGGCTTTCAAGAAAATAATGACCAGCGTGTAGAGCGCCAGCGACTCGATCAGCGCGAGACCGAAAATCAGCGCGAACTGAATCGCAGGACGGGCCGAAGGGTTCCGGGCCATTGCTTCGGCAGCTGAAGCTGTCGCTCTTCCCTGCCCGACGCCACAACCCGCAGACGCGATTGCCATTGCGATAACGGCGGCGGCAGCAACCCAATTGGTTGGATTCGCTGCGGCAGCAGCGCCGCCTTGGGCAAAGGCAGGC
This sequence comes from Terriglobales bacterium, assembly GCA_036557105.1. Lineage (GTDB taxonomy): Bacteria > Acidobacteriota > Terriglobia > Terriglobales > Acidobacteriaceae > Gp1-AA145. The sequence continues at coordinate 4,086 of DATBIE010000063.1, read as the reverse complement.
ACAGCGAAGCACATCGCCGCGAGTGCCATGAACATTTTGGTTAAACCACGCATTTGCTTTCTCCTCGTTATGAATTGCCGCCAGTGGGTGGTTGACGCTACCGTGCAAGCGCCCTCACGCTGAAGCGGCGATGAAGCCAATGAACCAATTGCCGGACTAGTGTTCGGTTGCGACTGCACCCGCCAGGTACACCATCGCAAGCAGCATGAAGATATAAGCCTGCAGCAGCGCAACAAAGATGTGCAACCCTAGAAATATGATCGGTACGAAAACAGGAATCAGTGACAGAAACACCAGCGTGACCAGTTCGCCGGCGAACATGTTGGCATAAAGACGAATGGTGAGCGAGAGCAAGCGAGCCAGGTGACTGATGATCTCAAGCGGAAGCATCAGCGGCGCGAGCCACCATACTGGGCCAAGAAATTGTTTTAGATACCCAAATCCGTTTTTCCGCAAACCTTGTGCCTGGTAATAACCGAAAGTGCAAAGCGCCAGCCCAAGCGGGACCACAGGCGACGCAGTCGGCGATTCAAGGCTTGGAATCACGCCAAACAGATTGGCAATCAGAATGAACAGCGCAAGAGCCATTAGAAAAGCTGTAAACTTTTCGCTGCCGTGGCCAATGATGTTATGGCTTTCCTCTTCCACAAAACCCTGAAAACTTTCGAAAATATGTTGGACGCCGCCGGGACTCTCAACCGACAAACGCGTACGCAGAAGAAGAAAGAAAACGAGTAGCACGCAGAGGACGAGTACTTCCATCGACACAACATTCGTGATCGGCGCCTGCGGATACGCTGGCTGAATACCCAATCCGCGCAGCAGCGAATCCACCGGCCCGGCAAAGGCATGATTCAAGATTTTGGTGAACCAGAGTTGTTCAGGCATGAAAATCAGTGAATTAGCTTCCACCTTTTCGCGCTTAGCTGGTTCGAGCTCAGCTAAGAACTAAAAGCTAATGGTTGTCAAATCCCGCGAATAAGTGCGGCGTACACTTCATACACCGCTTCGCACAAGATCGCCGCAACGGGCAAAAATAAGCCCGCAAAAAATCCATACAAGCTCTCGCGGGAAACAGTAAGTATAGCAAACGCAACTAGGGCCATCAAAAAGAAGCGCAGCATAAAACGGCGCACAACACCGTGTCTGGCTACAGTGCCGGACGCATTTACCAAGTCGCCCAGCCCGGCCACAATTTTCTTCAGCCAATAAAAATTCAGGTAGGCAACGCCAGCACCGACCAGAAATCCGAGCCCGATGCGCCATCCAAATGCCAGGGACAAGACAATCAGCGCAGAGACGCCAATGACCAGCATCATTTTCCGAATTCGCTCCAGCGCGCGGGAGTAAAACTCGTCGCTGCCCAAAAATGAGTCACTCACGGAGTGATTTTAGCCGCACTGTTCGTGCTGAATCGGGGAGAGATCTCGTAGCTGTTGTACAGTTTGGATGACCGTCTCGGCAACATAATCCACTTCCTCTTGGGTATTGAAACGGCCAATGCCGAAACGAATAGAACTCTGGGCGAGCTCATCTGAAATACCGAGGGCCTTGAGTACATATGAAGGCTCGATTTGCGCTGACGTGCAGGCGGCGCCGCTTGAGACTGCGATGCTGTCCATCGCAGTCAAAAGTTCTTCTCCATCGACGCCCGCTAAGCTCATGTTCAAGTTGCCAGGGAGGCGGTGTTCCATAGAGCCGTTGATTGAGACATAGTCAAGATCAGACATGATCTTGTCGCGCAGCCGATCGCGGAACCCAGCTGTTCGGGCCGATTCGGACGCCATTTCTTCCTGGTAAATTGCGCAAGCCTTGCCGAGACCGACTATAGCCGGAACGTTCAATGTGCCCGAGCGCATCCCATGCTCGTGTCCGCCGCCGTCAATGATTGGTGCCACTTCAATTCCACTTCGGACGTAAAGCGCGCCGACACCCTTGGGCCCATACATTTTGTGAGCTGAAATCGACACAAGATCGAGGTTCTGACCGACCACATCGATCGGAATCTTGCCCGCGGCCTGAGCCGCATCGGTATGCAAAATTACCCCGCGTTGGCGGCACAGTTTTCCAATCTCCTCAATCGGCTGCAACACCCCGGTTTCGTTGTTCGCAGCCATGACTGAAACCAGAATTGTCTCGTTGGTGAATGCCTTTGTGAGGGCATCTAGATCGAGCAACCCGTCATTCTGGACAGGCAAATAAGTAATCCGAAAACCAGATTTCTCGAGGTGCTTGCAGGTATCAAGTACTGCCTTATGTTCGGTCGCGACTGCAATGATGTGATTGCCGGTTCTACCGCAGGCTTCCGCGACGCCCTTAATGGCCAGATTGTCACTTTCGGTGGCGCCGGAGGTAAAGACGATTTCCTTAGCCACCGCACCAATCAAGTTCGCAATCCGTTGACGCGCCGTTTCGACCGCCTTTTCTGCTTCCCATCCGAAGGAATGACTGCGACTTGCTGCATTGCCGAACTTCTCCCTCAGATACGGAAGCATTTCATCCAGTACACGCGGATCGAGTGGCGTGGTGGCGTGATTGTCCATGTAGATGGGCAACTTTAAAGTCCCTCGTTCAGCGTGGTCCAGAGGTGCACTTGGGTTCATTCCGCGGGCCCCTTAGCAAAAATTTTACACAGATTTCGTTGGAACCATTGAATGTTGGACTGTACCCTGAAACATCTGCGCGCGTTTCTTAGTTGATCCGCGCGATTTCGGCCATGAACTAACGAGATGTGTGGGGGCTTCTGCTTATCACCGAATTGTTCATTCTGTGCTTGACAAGGACATTTTTCCGGCTAAGAATACCGCCAATTCCGGCGCAATTCGCCACTCGGGGCGACTCGGGCCCGAATGGTTAGACCCGGAATCTATGACACCGTCCCGCCTTTCGCAACCTGCCGAAAAGAGACCTGACTTGAAACAGTGCAAGCACCCTCGTGTCCGCATCGTTGCCCGCGAAGAAGACGCCGAATTCGTCGAATGCCTGGAATGCGGCGAGGTCTTCGAATCCAGCGAATTCAAAGATATGGATATTGAAGAGACGAAGTTGAAGGAAGGATAGCTTTCGGCTTTCGGCTCTCAGTCCGTTTCTAGCCTCATCCTCGTCTCGGACAGCTATGAGCTGACCCTATCTCAGCGCCATCCCGGCCTCTGCCGAAAAATCCATAGGCGCAAAATCTCCCGATACGAACTTCGGATACGCTGCCGCAGCAATCATCGCCGCATTGTCCGTTGAAAGTGGACGCGAGGGGAAGAATACTGGCAAGCCTTCGCCTGCAGCTTCCTGCTCGAATGTTTGCCGAAGCTCGTTGTTCGCTGCAACGCCGCCAGTCACGAACAAAGTAACGATGTTGCACTCACGCGCAGCGGCCAACGTTTTGCTCACGAGATCATCCACCATGGCACGTTGAAAGGAAGCGACGAGATCAAGGGTTTGCTGATCGCAGTTCGCCAAGTAATCTTCAAGTTTCGGTTTATGGATTCCCGTCAATGCCTTGCGGCGAGCCTCGATGGAAACCGCGAGGCCGTGCGTCTCCACATGTCTCAGCACCGCAGTTTTGATTCCGCTATAGGAAAAATCGAACCGTGTGGGGGTCCGCCCGGGTACCCCACTCCTGGCGCTTCTTGAATGGTTGGAATCTTCCAAACGCAGTTTCCTGTCCGGATGTTTCATCTGCGAAAGAGTAAATTTCACTGCCCGTGGATCGCCGTGTTTCGACAGCCGATCAATCACCGGCCCGCCGGGATACCCCAATCCCAGCAGCTTGGCAACTTTATCGAACGCTTCGCCCGCTGCATCATCGCGTGTGTGGCCGATATTTTCGTATGACCAACTTTCGCCTCGCTGTTCCGCCAAATAAAGATGTGTATGCCCACCTGAGACAACCAGCGCCAGGACCGGAAATCGTAACTCGCGGTTTCCCTTTTGCCGCTCTTCGAGCAATACCGCATGAATGTGGCCCTCGAGGTGGTTGACCGCAATCAGCGGCTTTTCCAAGGCAAATGCCAGCGCCTTTGCGTAGCTGATTCCGACCAGCAATGCCCCTGCCAACCCCGGCCCTTGTGTCACCGCCAAGGCGTCAATCGA
>DATBIE010000062.1:0-13454 GCA_036557105.1 Terriglobales bacterium | reverse complement strand
AAATGCACTCCCCGATGTATGTTCGCGTTTTCCTGCTCGTAGTACTTCACAATGCGGTCGATGACTACCTGCGGCTTCTGGGAGGTGGCAGCATTGTCCAGGTAGACCAACCTCTTCCCCCGCACATCGCGCGCCAGAATCGGAAAATCACGACGGATCTTCTCCACGTCAAACGTGCGGTCAATGGTGTGAGCGTCGATTTCCGAATGCGGTAATTTCGCTGCCGTCGTCACCCAACTTCCTCCCAATTCCGCCCAGTATCGTTTTGACCAGAAGTTCCTGTCCGGCCTTTTGTCGCAGCCATCTTCAGCAAATGCTGATGAATCAATCTTTCCACGTGGTCCCGCGCCACACTTGCCGCCATGCGATCCAGACACTCATTCGCGAAAGCCAACAGCAGCAGTCGTCGCGCCGAGACTTCATCGATTCCTCGCGACCGCAGATAGAAAAGCGCATTCTCCTCAATCTGTCCGATGGTCGCGCCATGCGTGCATTTCACGTCATCGGCGTAAATCTCAAGTTGCGGCTTGGTATCGATCCGAGCGTCGTCCGACAGCAACAGGTTGCGGTTCGTCTGCTTGGCATCGGTTTTCTGCGCGTCTTTATGGACGATGATGCGCCCGTGGAAAACCCCATGCGCGTGATCATCGAGAATGCCGTTATAAAACTGGCGGCTCCCGCAGTGCGGACTGGCGTGTTCAACCAGCATGTAGTTGTCGAGATGCTGTCTGCCGTTGCCGATGAAAAGCCCATTGATCAGGCACTCCGACCCGTCCCCCGCCAGCACCGGATGCACATTATTCCGCACCAATCCTCCGCCGAGAAGAACAGAGTGCGAAGAAACATTCGCGCTTCTTCCCTGCTGGATTCGCAACGTCGAAACATTGAAGGCCTTGGGGTGCTCACGCTCGATCATGTAATGCGAAACCACAGCGTTCTCCCCAGCCACAAGTTCTGTGGCCGTGTTGCAGAAGGCCGTACTCTCGCCAATCGAGACATAGTCTTCAACAATCGTCGCCTGCGCCTCGTTTTCGACTATCACCAGGTTCCGCGGATGCGTCATCGCTGGTCGTTCGGTTTCCGTCGAAATGAACAAGACATAAACCGGCGACGCCAGGACAACGCCTCTACGCACATGAACGTAAGCGCCGTCTTCCGCAAACGCCGTATTCAGCGCGCAAAACGCATCTCTCTGGATACTGAGATAGCGGCCAAGATGCGATTCGATTGCGGATGACTTCGCGGTGATTTCAGCCGCAAGCCCGTTCACTTTAACTCCCGCCGGCAGATTGCTGATCGACGAAAGCTCCTGAGCAAATCGGCCGTTTACAAAAACCAACTGCAACCCGAGACCGGCTCCCTTGAACCGCTCTAGCTCCTGGCTGGAAATTTTCGTTGGTTTCGCCAATTCGAACGGAGTTTTTGCGATTTCAGAAACGTTGGTGAAACGCCAGTCCTCTTCGTGCGTTGTTGGAAATCCCACTTCGCAAAAGCGGGCGAACGCGCCTTCGCGCAATTCCCGAAGCCAGCGCAGGTCTTTGCCTGACGCGCGCTTCTGGAACTCGGTGAAGCTGTCCAGATAGGTTCGAAGTTGTTCAGTCGCTGTAATCACTTTTTTCTTAACTAAGCCGGAGTCGCTTCCTTTACCTGGTTTTCGATTTCGGCATATCCCTTTTCTTCCAGTTCGAGCGCCAATTCCGGCCCGCCCGATCGCACGATTCGCCCATTCACCAGCACGTGGACGAAATCGGGAACGATGTAATTAAGCAGCCGCTGATAATGTGTGACGACGATCATCGCCCGCTCCGGACTGCGCAATGTGTTCACGCCCCTGGCGACAATTCGCAGCGCATCGATATCCAACCCGGAATCTGTTTCGTCGAGCACCGCAAGTTTCGGCTCGAGCACCGCCATCTGTAAAATTTCATTTCGTTTCTTCTCTCCGCCGGAAAAACCTTCGTTCACCGAGCGGTTCAGAAGCTTCTCATCCATTTCCAGCAGCTTCATCTTCTCGCGGAAGAACGGCAGAAAATCCATCGCATCCATTTCCTCCTGCCCGTGATACTTCCGCACTGCATTCAGCGCCGACCGCAAAAAGTACGCATTCCCGATTCCCGGAATTTCCACTGGATATTGGAACGCCAGAAACACGCCTTCGCATGCCGCATCTTCAGCCTTCATTTCCAGCAGGTCTTTTCCGTTGTAGATAATCTGGCCATCGGTCACCTCGTAGGCCTCGCGGCGCGCGAGTACTTGCGCCAGCGTGCTCTTGCCCGAGCCATTCGGGCCCATGATGGAATGCACCTCGCCGGCGTTCACCGTGAGGTCGATCCCCTTCAGAATTTCGTGATTATCAACCTTGACGTGCAGGTTCTTGATTTCCAGTAGGCTCATTCCTCTTCCTTAATAAAGCTCGGGGTGTCCTTATAAACCATCGAGGATGCCCCACCCTACGCGGTTTTCGTAGGGTGGGGATTTTGATCTTTACCCCACACTTCCTTCCAAGCTCACGCTCAGCAGCTTCTGCGCTTCTACCGCGAACTCCATCGGCAACTCGCGAAACACGCGCTTGCAGAATCCATTCACGATCATCGAGACCGCGTCTTCCGCCTTCAATCCACGTTGCCGCAGGTAGAACATCTGGTCCTCGCCGATCTTCGATGTCGAAGCCTCATGCTCCATGCGCGCGCTCGAGTTACGCACATCGATATACGGGAACGTATGCGCCCCGCACTTGTCACCGATCAGCAACGAGTCGCACTGCGTATAGTTTCTTGCTCCCGTTGCGCCCTTCAGGATCTTTACTTGCCCGCGATACGTATTCTGTCCATGCCCCGCAGAAATTCCCTTCGACACGATCGTGCTCTTCGTGTTCTTTCCCATGTGGATCATCTTCGTGCCGGTGTCGGCCTGCTGATAGTTGTTGGTTAGCGCAACCGAATAGAACTCGCCCACCGAGTTATCGCCCTGCAGAATGCAGCTCGGATACTTCCACGTGATCGCCGATCCAGTCTCAACCTGCGTCCACGAGATCTTCGAGTTCACTCCGCGGCACGCACCCCGCTTCGTAACAAAGTTGTAGATTCCACCCTTGCCCTGCTTGTCTCCCGGATACCAGTTCTGCACCGTCGAATATTTGATCTGCGCATTATCGAGCGCAATCAACTCAACGACCGCTGCGTGCAGCTGGTTCTCATCGCGGATCGGCGCCGTGCAGCCTTCGAGATAGCTGACGTACGCGCCTTCATCGGCGATGATCAGCGTCCGCTCGAACTGTCCCGTCTCTGCGGCATTGATGCGGAAGTAGGTCGAAAGCTCCAGCGGACAACGCACTCCCTTCGGCACATAAACAAACGATCCATCGCTGAACACAGCCGCATTCAGTGCCGCGAAAAAATTGTCGGTATAAGGAACAACCGAACCTAGATACTTCTGCACCAGCTCTGGATGGTTCTTCACCGCATCCGAGAACGAGCAGAAAATAATCCCCAGCTCCGCCAGCTTTCCCTTGAAGGTCGTTGCGACGGAAACGCTGTCGAACACCGCGTCCACCGCCACGCCGGCCAACATCTTCTGCTCTTGGAGAGGAATGCCCAGCTTCTCGTAGGTCCGCAAAATCTCCGGATCAAGTTGGTCCAGGCTCTCGATCTTCGGCTTCTGCTTCGGCGCAGAGTAATAAGTAATGTCCTGATAGTTGATCGGCGGGTACTTCACATTCGCCCACTTCGGCTCCGCTTCCGCCTTCTCGAGCGAAGCCCAATGCCGATACGCCTTCAACCGCCACTCCAGCATGAACTCCGGCTCGTGCTTCTTCGCCGAAATCAGGCGAATAATGTCCTCACTCAATCCCTTCGGAATTCGTTCTTCTTCGATATCTGTGACAAAGCCCCACTTGTACTCCTGCTGGGCCAAATCGCGGATTGTGTCCACATTCGTGCTCATTGCGTGCTCCCAGAAACCCGAGTAATGCCGGGAACGAGCTTTCCGCGTGCGTCCCGGATGGCAATTAACTGCGATTCCAATGCCGGATGGATCAAATCAGAGAGGCTGAGTTTTTCAAGCGCCCCACGTACGACCTGGCTGATCAGCTGCTGATTTCTTTTGATGGGACACGACGGCTCCAAGTCGCACATTCCAGAAAGATCAGTGGTGCACTCCGTCAGCCCGATCGGCCCTTCCAGAGCCGCAATGATCTCTGCCACCGAAATCTCACTCGCCTCCCGCGCCAGTGAATATCCGCCCTTTGTCCCACGATGGGAGGTCAAAAAACCGCTCTGCAGCAGGACCTTAAGTAGTTTGCTCACGGTCGGCAGCGGCAACTTGGACTTCTCGGCCAATCCACGGGCAGTGTGCAGTCCCTGCTCATCGCTCTTCGCGACGTAGCTCATCAGCACGAGCCCATAGTCCGTAAGTTTTCCCAGCCGGATCATCGCCGGATTTGCTCCCGCTACTACTCTGATATAGGACTAACTTGGTACACTTTTATTATAAGTACGTACAAGGGTTCGCCGCAAGCGCCTAGCCCGAATGCCCAGTGATAAGCCTTTTACAAAATCGAGCAACACGCGGGTTCGACGTTGAAACTAAGCAAGTATAGGTTGCAAAATTCCGCATATCCACGGCTTGCCAAGCTCCTTAAAATCCGTGCATTCGACCGCTAATATCTTCAGGTCTCTCAACCAGTTGCGAAGGAATGCCGCTCCTGAGAGTCCTTGGCAAGCGCCTTGCATCTACTTAGCAGGCGCCATGTCATCGGTTTGCCAAAAACCGCAAACCACGAGTTTCTCTACTGTTCCCTGCCCAGACCACCTATTTATTAAGGGACTGTCTCGTTCGGCATTTCTGTTCCTTTTACTTTCCTTACTCGGCGGGACCAGTGCCTATGGCGCCGCCGCCGCTGCCCTAATCCCCAGCACCAGCTCCGGCTCCGCCATCGTGGTCGGGTTTGTAGGTGGTTTTGTCAGCCATAACGACCTTCGCCACTCTGAAGTGCAATTGGCTAACAAGCTCAAGTCCGAATACGGGCGGGCTCATGTCGCGGTCTTCGAAAACCGGCATCGCGATGACGCCCACACGGCGGTTCTCAAATGGCTGGACGGTGACGGTGATCCCGGCCTCTCCGATGCCGAGAAGCGCGAGGCCCGCATCATCCTTTATGGTCACAGCTGGGGAGCATCGGCAGTCGTTGCGCTCGCCCGGCAACTGCAAACCGATCACATCCCGGTCTTGCTTACCATCCAGGTTGACAGCATTTCAAAACCGGGCCTCGATGATCACGTAATCCCGGCAAACGTTGAGCGGGCCGTTAACTTCTTCCAGACGGGTGGCGTCTTGCACGGCGAGCAGAAAATCGTCGCTGCCGACCCCGAGCATACCGAAATTCTTGGCGACTTCCGTTTCAACTACAAAGTTCAGCCCGCAGCCTGCTCCACCTATCCCTGGATCGCACGCCACTTCATGAAAGGCCACACTTCAATTGAATGCGATCCGAAAGTGTGGTCGCGAATTGAATCGTTGATCACCCGTTATCTGATCACGCCGAATTCTCAGCCTTCAACGATCTCTACGAACCTTCAATAGTTGAAAACATTCTTGATCCTGACATCCTGAGCGGAGCGTGAACTTTCGCGAAAGATTACGCGAAGTCGAAGGACCTATGCGCCTGCCGCGCTTTGCCGGATTCTATAGGTCTTTGGTGCCCTTTGGGGTTTAAGGTTTGGCTTTTGACTTAGCTTGCAATTCACAAGCAATCTTTGCTATGGTTTCCAGCCGTGCCGGTGAAGTCGAAAACCAGGCGCCGTTCCGGCTGTCCGGTCAGCGCCTCGTTGGAAATCTTAGGAGATCGGTGGTCGTTGTTGATAGTCCGGGACATGATGATTCGGGCGCACCGGACCTTCAAGGAATTCGAGCAGTCGGGAGAAGGCATTGCGACCAACATCCTCGCAGATCGCTTGCGAAAACTTGAAGCTGCGGAAATCATTAAATCGGAAGCGAACAAGACCGACGGCAGGAAGCTGGATTACCGGCTTACGGAAAAAGGCATCGATCTCGCGCCCGTACTCCTGGAACTTCTGATCTGGGGTGCAAGGCACGAGAAAACAGATGCTGCTTGCGCCATGATCGAACAGCTGACCGGTAGCCGAGAGCGTCTGCTGGCAGAAGTTCGTCGACGCTGGGAAAATGATGATCCAACACCCCTGCAGGTGAACGGCCGCTGGGTTTGGCCGTGAGACTTTGTGAGTCAGGAGTGCAAAATGCAAAAGATTACCCCGTTCCTCTGGGAGGCTGGCCCACCCTTCGCGATGTTCGAAGGGTGGGTTTACAAGAGGCAAATAGAAATTAGTCGCACAGCGACGGAATTTAAATAGCCCGGCACGTCAGTGCCGGGTATGAATGGAAACAGACCGAGTCCCGCAGGGACGGCAAAAGGAGAGCAAAACATGTCCAGCGTTCGAGTTCTGGTCGGCACGCGCAAAGGCGCGTTCATTCTTACTTCTGACGGCAAGCGCGAAAAATGGGACGTCAGCGGCCCACATTTTTCCGGCTGGGAGATGTATCACCTCAAGGGTTCTTCCGCTGATCCCAATCGCATATACGCATCTCAGACCAGCGGCTGGTTCGGACAAATCATCCAGCGCTCCGATGACGGCGGCAAAACGTGGCACCAGCCAGGAACACCTCCCGGCGAACAAACCGGACCTGGCGGAATGCCCAAAGGCGAGAGCAACAAATTTGTATATGACACCAAAGCTGCGCCGCTCACGACGCACCAGTTCTACGATGGCACCCAACATCCGTGGGAGTTCAAGCGCGTCTGGCACCTCGAACCTTCGCTGACCGACCCCGACACTGTTTACGCCGGAATAGAAGACGCCGCCATTTTCCGCACAACCGACGGCGGCAAGAGCTGGCACGAACTTCCCGGCTTGCGCGGACACGGCACCGGCCCCAAGTGGCAGCCGGGAGCGGGCGGCATGTGCCTGCACACCATCATCCTTGATCCGAGCAATCCCAACCGCATCTGGATTGCGATTTCCGCAGCCGGCGCCTTTCGCACCGACGACGGCGGCAAGAGCTGGAAGCCGATCAACAAAGGCCTCTATTCGAAGTACATTCCGAATCCAACTGCCGAAGTTGGCCACTGCGTTCACCACGTTGCCATGAATCCCAAAAAACCAGGCACAATGTTCATGCAGAAGCACTGGGATGTCATGCGCTCCGACAACGCAGGCGACGAGTGGAAAAAGATCAGTGGGAATTTACCGACTGATTTTGGCTTCGTCATCGACGTGAACTCGAACGAGCCGGAGACGATTTACGTCGTTCCCATCAAGAGCGACGGCGAGCACTTCGTCCACGAAGGCAAGCTGCGCGTCTTCCGCAGCAAGACCGGTGGTAACGAGTGGGAACCACTCACCAAGGGTCTGCCGCAAGCCAACTGCTATGTAAACGTCCTGCGTGACGCTATGGCTGTCGACACGCTCGATAAATGCGGCGTTTACTTCGGTACCACCGGAGGCCAGGTCTACTGCTCCAACAACGCCGGCGACAGTTGGAACACAATCGTGCACGACCTGCCGGCGGTGCTGTCAGTTGAAGTCCAAACCTTGCAGTAATTCACGCAAGAAATTCACATCGGGTTCCCCACCCTTGTCGCTCCAAATGTGGAGCGACAGGGTGGAGGATTTGACCTCTGTGGCATTTCCTCTGTGTACCTCAGCGCCCTCTGTGGTAGAGATTTTGAGTCTTGGTTTTATTAATCGCAGGTTGCCCCACCCTTGTCGCGTTCTTTGCGACAGGGTGGGATTTTGACCTTCTTAATAGGAATCCCTACGGGTGCCCAGCTTTCGCGGTGCTCGAAAGGTGGGGATTTTACTCTCAATTGGTGGGTACCCCACTCTACGCGGTTTTCGTTGGGTTAAGTTTGGCCTGCCATTCGCGGCTCTTGCCGAATCTCAGAGAGGCAAAGCGACAAGCACAGAGTGCTAAAATTCACACTGTGAGCAGGACAGACACCACATCCGCGGCCGAGGCAATTCAGTTCGAAATCCTTCGGACGATGTCAGGAGAGCAGCGCCTTCTACTGGCGTTCGAAATGACCGACTTTGCTCGCGAGCTGGCCAAAGCAGGAATCCGGCGCGAACATCCTGAGTGGCTAGAAGCACGTGTTACGCGAGAGTTGTTGAGACTGGCGTTCTTTCCAGCACCGCTGCCGACCGGCCTTCCATGAACGCGTCAGAGACGCTCAAGAAAATAATCGCAGCACTCGACCAGGCGCGAATCCCTTACATGCTGACGGGATCGTTTGCAAGCGCTCACCACGGCACGCCAAGATCCACACTCGATCTTGATCTCGTTATTGCGCCAGAATCCGAACAACTCCGCAATCTTGTAGCCCTCCTATCCAATGATGAGTATTACGTTGACATGGAAGCCGCTCTTGAAGCTTACCGTCGCCGATCGATGTTCAACGCGATTGATATCTCGACCGGATGGAAAATCGACTTGATCATTCGCAAGTCCCGCGAGTTCAGTCGAGAAGAGTTCGCACGCCGGCAACTAGTGGAGGTACAAGGTCTTCAGATTTTCGTCGCCAGTGCTGAAGATGTGGTTATCGCAAAACTAGAGTGGTCGAGAATGGCTCAATCACAGCGGCAGATTGAAGATGTCACATCATACGAGAGCTCCAACTTGAAACTGAATGGAACAATGCTTTGAGAGCGGCCGGATTTTAACGTAGCGGTTCGGAACACGCAATTTTATGACTCGTCAATAAATCAGCTTCAGCGAAAACTGTATCTGCCGTGACGTCCCCGCCGTTCTGCTGATGATCCCAAATCCGCTCCCGCGCAGAATATTGTCCGGCAGGCCGAAGTTCACAATATTAAAGATGTTGAAGAACTCAGCGCGAAACTCGACAGTCGCGAGTTCGGCGTTTCCGCGATGCCCCACGGGAGTGTCTTTGATCAACGCAATATCGAAATCGTGAAACGCCGGACCACGGAAGGTATTGCGGCCAAGCGTTCCGAATCGCCCTTGGTTCGGTCCACTCCCACCCGGCACGTTGATCGGGATTGAAAAGAAAGAAGCGTTGTTTGCTCCACGCCCAAAGTAGTCTTCGCGAACCGTGCGGGTGGTTGATAGCTGCGGGATTTCGATAAGGTCAGGTCTATCCGTTCCGCCCGCACCCACTCCCGTCTGCTGCACTCCGGAAAACACCGTGAATGGCGATCCGCTGGTCAGAGTCGTGATATTCAGAAATTGCCATCCGCCGGTGATCGCCCTCGGCAGCGGACGAAGAAAGCTCACACGATCGAGATACAGCAACTGAATCACGCTCGCGCTGAAAACATGAGTTACGTCGAATGTCGATGGTCCCTTTTCGCCCCCTGGGTTCCAAGGATTCTGCGGCTGCGTCTGCAGAATCACGCCCGCTGTCCCCAGCAAGCTGCCGAGCACTGCACTCGTATCGTCCAGCGATTTCGAGTACGTATAACTTGCCTGCAATCCTAGCCCGAGCCGCGCCGAATTCTTTGTCACACTGGTTTGCAATGCATGATAGGAAGAATGCGATCCGCTCGTAACAATACTTTCCACCCCATAACCACCAATCGGATGTCCCGTCGAATCGAAGCGCGTGAACGGCGCAAACGCAGGTGAGGCCCCGACATAGCTGTTCGGCGAATACACCCGCGGAAGATGGACGCCAACGGTTCCAACGTATGCCGCACTGAACTTCACGTCTCGAAAGTCATGGTCCACTCCGGCTGTAAAACTTCCGATGTAGCCGTTGCGGAATTCGCGGTCAATTCCCGACACACCCGGCAGTTGCACCTGATCGCCCGGAGTCAACGCAGCAATATCCGTCTGCCATCGATCAATATCCAAAATCGTGTTCGGACGAACGCTCATCGACGTGCCATCGGGAAACGCTGGCTGCCCGTTCGTCGCATATGGCGTAGGCAAAACGATTGGCACGCGCGTGTTGCTGAATGGGATCGGAAAACTTGGCTCCGCGGCAATACTCGGATTAAAAGTAAATGGCACACCAGCGGTCAGAAAATTGTCCTGCCAGAGATTTGGCAGAAGTGTCGTCACCGCACCCGCAGCGTGCAACACTGTATGTGACGTTAAGGCGTAATCCATCGAAAGCCGCGGGCCAAATCCGCCCCAATCCTGGTTGTAAGGCGGCTGCGGATCGATCAGAAATATCTGCCGCGCATTGCGGTCGGTGTACGAGGCAAACGTCCCGTCCGCGTTCAAAAATCTCGGTCCGGATGTTCGTTTCGTAGCTTCGTGTATCCGGCTGTTCACCTCATAACGAAGTCCGTAGCTCAAAGTCAGGCGCGGATTCGCTTTCCAGCTGTCCTGAAAGTAAAAGTTGTAGGCCTCGCGGCGCACTCCGGCTTCATCGAATTTGTCCCCTATCGGCGTAAAAGGAGCTGCCGCAGTGACCGCATAAGAATAAGGTGTTGCTGTGAGCAAACCGACCAGCGAATCCGGCAGCGGATCTCCAACATTAATATTGTGCGTCCCGCTTGCCGAAGGAATAAAGACTTGCGAGTAAGCCGTCCCTCCGCCGAAGGAATACGCTCCGTTCGGAGTAATGCCGAAAATCGTGGAATCTCGATTCACTCGGATCTCAGTTCCCCATTTAAACGTGTGCTGGCCATGGTTCCACGTCATGTCTTCGCGGAACTGATAAAGGTTTCCGTATGAACCGAAGATCGACCCGCCGGGTGCGTTGTATCCCTGAAACAGTCCGTCGCCAAAGCCCAGCGCCGGTTGTTCCTGATTGATCGCCGGAAAGAACGGCGTGCTGCGTATGTAACCAAGAGATGTTTCCGAACTGAAATGACTCGAGATCGCCCGCGAATATCTCACCGTCGCGTTTCGCTGATGATCGAAGAACTGAATACCGAAGCTTGGATCAATGACTGTCTGGTCCGGATTTGTCGTTGGCCCGGTCACCTGATTCAGACTGAAGCGCGTGAGCAAATTCGCTTTGTCGGAAATCTTGTGATCAACGCGAATAGAAAACTGGTCCGTCGTGGTCGTGACCTTCGACGACGCCTCATACGTGCGGATCCCATACGGTCCGCTCGGCGCATTCGGCAAAGGATAGTGATCGAGCACCGGCACGATCGCCGGGTTCACAGGCACCGTAAGCGTGTCCCCGGGAAAAGTTGTCGTGTCGATTCCCTGACGCTCAGCCGCCGTCGGCACGGGAATCACCTGCGTAGTTCCTAGTACCTGGCGAAATCCCTGGTACTCGCCGAAATAGTACGTCCGCCCGCGGCCATCGTAGATTCCCGGAATCACAATCGGCCCACCATTAGTCACACCAAATTCATTCCGCACGAACGGTGGAATGCGACGATGGCTGATCGCATCGGGATGGTCGAAGTAGTTGCGCGCATCAAACGCCGCATTGCGAATGAACTCAAACGCGCTGCCATGGATCTGGTCTGTCCCCGATTTTGAAACAACATTCGTATAGCTCGCGCCCCCATGCCCAATCTCTGCCGGCATTACACCTGAATTCGACTGCACCTCCTGGATCGCATCCACGTCGAAATTCGAAAATGTCGCGCCTCCCATCTCCGGATCGGTCGTGTCGGCGCCATCCAGAGCGAATACGGTTGCCGTGCCGCGCTGGCCATTTACGGCAAACTGCTGAGTAAAATTCGCCGCGCCGTTGGTATCAGTCATAGTTCCTGCGGCCAGCAGCAATAGCTTGCTGAAGTCTCGCGAGTTGAGTGGCAGGCTCGACACTTCGCCGCTCGAAAGGTGTTCTCCGCCAGTCGACTCCGATTCCCTTACCTGTTGCGTGATTACGACCCGGGGATTGTCGCCATCCATCAGCAACGTGAGCTGGGCCACAAGAGTTGCCGACCCAGCGATGGTGACGCGCTCTGCAGCCCGATAGGCTTTTTCATTCGCAATCACCATTAATTCGTACTCGCCCGGCGGCAAGTTCGTTACCTGGAATCTTCCATCGGCAGAGGTCACCGCTGAAAATGACGCGTGCTCCGCAGATCCCAGCTTCACCGTTGCAGTCGAAACCGGTTTCCCCTGCTGCGTACGAACGCTTCCGTCAAACCGCCCGGCGGAAGCAAAAGCAGTTACTCCCAGGATCACCGGGCAGAAAAACAAAAAGCTTTTCTGAAAAAGACGAAGAATGACGGACATGAGTTTCACAAGTATAACGTTTAGGTGGTGTATCCTTAGAAACGCCGGGAGCCCCGATTATGATTCGCGTTATTCTCCCCACCCACCTTCGCACTCTCGCACATGTTGGCAGCGAAATAACGCTTGAAGTCCAGGGCCCCATCACCCAGCGTTCAGTTCTGGATGCCCTCGAAACCAGGTATCCCATGTTGCAGGGGGCCATTCGCGATCACGGCACTCTGCAACGACGGGCGTTTCTGCGGTTTTTCGCCTGCGAAGAAGACCTTACCCACGAGCCACCCGACTCTCCACTGCCAGAAGCCGTCGCCTCAGGCAAAGAGCCGTTCATTGTGATCGGCGCAATCGCCGGCGGCTAGAAGTATTCAAAAAAAGTCTGCCCTTCTGTCGATTTTCCACCTCCCCGTTCGTCGTGATAATAGAGCGAGGCAAGCTGACAAATCAAAGTGCCGGCTCAACACATAATTACAAGAGGAGATACCGCAATGCGAGTCATGGTGATCGTCAAGGCAGACAAAAATTCTGAAGCAGGAATTCTACCCAAGAAAGAACTCTTTGCTGACATGCACAAATACAACGAGCAACTGGTCAAAGCTGGCGTCATGTTGGCCGGCGAGGGCTTGCAACCTTCATCGAAGGGCAAGCGCGTAAAGTTTTCCGGCTCCACAAGGACCGTCACCGATGGCCCTTTCACCGAGTCGAAAGAACTCATCGCCGGCTTTTGGCTCTGGCAGGTACGTTCCATGGAAGAGGCAGTTGAGTGGCTCAAGCGCGCTCCATTCGACGGTGGAACCGAGATAGAAATTCGCCAGATTTCTGAGCTTGAGGACTTCGGTGATACGGTTCCCTCCGAGGTGAAACAGGGCGAACAACGCCTTCGCGAGCAGATTGAAAAACAGAAGGCCTCGTAACTCTGCGTGTCATCCTGAGCGAAGGGTGATCTTTCGCCCGCGAAAGATCACCCTCACTCGAAGGACCTATCCACTTTCATTCCCGCAACTCACGGGTGGGACAAGGAGCCCCCAACGACCTTAGCGCTTCGTCTAAACTTCACTGGATTTATCTGAGGATGGAGTAGTCTTCCGTGTGTTCTGTTTGCACGTGGCGTTCGAATTCGCGCCTGGGTCTATCCGGATCTTTCTCATTCGCATAGAACTTGTGTCCACAATCGGAGCATTCGTGGTACCCAGCCCAACTACCGTTCTGAAAAACCGCTCGCAAGCGTAGTGGCGTCGTCATATCCACATAGTAACTAGAAGCTTTCA
>DATBIE010000061.1:0-14481 GCA_036557105.1 Terriglobales bacterium | reverse complement strand
GTTTAAGTGCATCAGATCCACGCCAAAATCGCCTGGGCGCACCTTGCCGACCAGCGCATTCATGTTTGCTCCGTCCATGTAGAGCAGGCCACCTTTGGCGTGGAGAATATCGGCAATTTTGTGGATTTCCTGCTCGAAAACACCGAGAGTATTGGGATTGGTCAGCATCAGCGCCGCGGCATCTTCGGTCATCTGCGCTTCGAGAACCCCGATATCTACGATTCCCGCTGAATTGGATTTCAGGTTCTCGATTCCATAACCCACCATCGCGGCGGTTGCCGGATTGGTGCCATGCGCTGAGTCAGGTATCAAAACTTTTTTGCGCGACTTCCCTTTTGAGTCGTGATACGCGCGGACCATCAACAGCCCGGTGAGTTCGCCATGGGCACCGGCGGCGGGCTGAAGTGTGATCGCGTCCATGCCAGTGATCTCGGTCAGGCAGTCGCTCAACGTTTTGATAATCCGCAATGCTCCTTGCGAAATCTTCTCTGGCTGGTAGGGATGACCGTTCGCAATACCGTCGAGCCGCGACACGACTTCATTCACGCGCGGGTTGTACTTCATGGTGCAGGAGCCAAGCGGGTACATGCCGAGGTCGATGGCGTAATTCCAAGTTGACATGCGCGTGAAGTGGCGAATGATTTCGATTTCGCTCACCTCCGGCATGTTGCCGAGGCTCTTTCGTTCAGATGACCCAAGAAGCTTCGACGCATCGACTTCAGGCACATCGAGCGGGGGAAGCTTCCAGGCAACTTTGCCGGTCGACGACTTCTCGAAGATCAGGCCCTCGTTCTGATTGACGTGTCGAGTGGCTTTGCGGGTCATGTGCTTCGACATCTATCTCGCCACCTCCTGTATGCTGGCCTCTTCCTCGCCGGTCTTCTGCGAACGTTCGCTTTCGGCAACTACTCCTGCGGCGGTGTCGATCATGCTGCGTGTGGTCAGTTCAGTGCAGCACCACAGAGATGCGTTGCCGAGCTCGGGGTAGAATTTTTTAAGCGGCAATCCCCCGACGATTTTATGGCCGAGCAATCGGGCGTTGATCGCATACGGATCTTCGCTGGTGTGCGTCACAAATTCGTTGAAGCGTGGCGCGGCGCTGAAGAGAACGTTCGCGTGTTTGCCGAATTGCTGCGCCGCATAAGCCGTTTTCGCCAGATTTTGTTTCGCTAGTTCCTTTAGACCAACTTTCCCGTAGACAGTCATAAAAATATTTGCCATCAATGCGACGAGCGCCTGGTTCGTACAAATGTTCGAAGTCGCCTTTTCGCGACGGATGTGCTGTTCGCGGGTAGCCAGCGTCAGAACAAACCCGCGTTTTCCGCTGCGGTCGACGGTTTGACCTACGAGACGACCCGGCATCTGCCTGACGTAGGCTTCGCGCGTGGCGATCACGCCACAGTACGGACCACCGAATGTGAGCGGCACACCAAAAGATTGCGCCTCCATGGCGATGATGTCCGCCGAACGTGGCGGCTCGACGATCCCAAGAGAAACGGCTTCTGCAATTGAGACGACCAGCATTGCGCCTTTGGCATGCGCGATCTCTGCAATGGCATCAATATCTTCGATCGTACCGAAGAAATTCGGAGACTGAATCAGGATGCAGGCCGTATCAGATGTAATCGCTTGCGCCAACAGGTTCAGATCAAGACGGCCGGTTTCGGCGAACGGCACAGTCGCGGTCGGCATTCCCTGATGAAAGGCGTACGTCGCGAGCACTTCGCGATATTCGGGATGCACGCTGCGCGCGACCACTACTGAACGGCGCCCGGTGAGACGGGCGGCCATCATGACGGCTTCGGCGGCAGCGGTCGAACCGTCGTACATGGAGGCGTTCGCCACCTCCATTCCGGTCAATTCGGAAATCATGGTTTGGAATTCAAAAATCGATTGCAACGTGCCCTGGGAGATTTCCGCCTGGTACGGAGTGTATGCAGTGAGGAATTCGCCGCGCGAAATCAGCGAATCGATGATGACTGGACGATAGTGATAATAGGCTCCCGCCCCAAGAAATGTCGTATGTCCGTCGCCATTTTCTCGGGAGCGCTCGCGGAACCAATCTACGATTTCAGATTCGGCCATCTGCCGAGGAACCTCTAAATCACGATTCAGGCGGTATTCAGCGGGGATAGACTCAAACAAATCGTGGATTGAGCGAGCGTGAATTGCCGTCAGCATGGCGGCGCGATCGGCAGGAGATTTGGGAAGATAACGCATGAAAGTGTTGAATCAATAAACCATTCAGTCAGTGAATCATTGGACTTCAATGACTCAATCGCCGATGATTCAATGGTTCAATTTCTTCAATGTCCTCCTTCCTCTGCCACAAACTTCTCGTAGTCACCGGCTGAGAGCAGTGAGCTCAGATCGCTGGGGTTCTTCAATTTAATTTTTACCATCCAAGAGCCGTGGGCATCCTTGTTAATTTTTTCAGGAGACGTGGCAAGATCGCTGTTTATTTCCGTAACTGTGCCTGAGGCTGGCGCGTATAGATCAGAGACTGCCTTTACGGATTCCACGCTACCAAATGTCTTGCCAGCAGTGAGTTCCGCGCCGATTTTGGGTAGATCGACGAATACGATATCGCCGAGCGACTCCTGCGCGTAGTTCGTGATGCCGATCGTCGCCGTCGCGCCATCGCTCTTCAACCACTCGTGTTCTTTGGTGTACTTAAAATCTGCGGGATAAGGCATGAAATCAGCTCCTGGCTTCTAACGCTAAAACATTAACCACGAAGGACACGAAGGCGACGAAGGAAGCACAAATTCTTCACGCCTTCTTTGGCCTCTTGTAAAACGGCGTTGGAACTACTTTCGCCTTTACGCCTTGGCCGCGAATCTCAACCAACAACTCGCCGCCAACTTCCGCATGCTGCGGCGGAACGTAGGCGAGCGCAATGTTCTTCTTCAAAAACGGGGCGGGAGAACCGCTGGTCACATAGCCGATCTCGCGGCCGCCCGTGTCCTGAACTTTGTAGCCATCGCGCGCGATTCCGCGATCAACCATCTCCAGTCCGACCAAAGTTCGTTTTACTCCGTCCGCCTTAGAATTCTCCAGAGCCTCGCGTCCGATGAACTCCGCCTTTTCCATCTTGCAGAAACGGTCGAGTCCAGCTTCCCACACATTGATGGTATCGGAAATTTCGTGACCGTAGAGCGGCAGCTTGGCTTCGAG
The DNA here is from genome assembly GCA_036557105.1 of Terriglobales bacterium. GTDB lineage: Bacteria > Acidobacteriota > Terriglobia > Terriglobales > Acidobacteriaceae > Gp1-AA145. The sequence continues at coordinate 11,304 of DATBIE010000061.1, read as the reverse complement.
ACGAAGCGTATTGCGCGCTCCCAGTCCGCAGGGCACGACACCGAATTGCTTGCCGACTGAAAGCACTTCATTCCAGACGCGCAAGCTTGTATTTTCATCACTGGGGACGTAGATTTCAAAACCATCTTCGCCCGTGTATCCCGTGCGGGCGATCATGGTGTTCTTCAAGCCAGAAACGGAACCGTGTGTCAGCCAATAAAACCTTACACTTCGCAGATCGGCATCCGTGAGTTTGCTCAGCAGGTCAACGGCCTTCGGTCCCTGGATCGCAATCTGCGTGAAATCGTCAGAGAGATTGTCTACATCGCAATCAAACTGACGTGTGTTGTCGCGCACCCAGTTGAAGTCCTTCTCGCGCGTGCCCGCGTTGATGACCAGCAGATATTCATCTTCGTCCAGCCGGTGCACGATCACATCGTCAACAAACGTTCCTCGCGGAAAGAGCAATGCAGAGTATTGCGCTTGACCAATCGCAAGCCGCGAGGCATCGTTCATCGAGATATGCTGCACTGCCGCGAGCGCCTCGCGGCCGGCCAGCCGGATATCTCCCATGTGGCTGACGTCGAAAATGCCAACTCCGGTGCGCACTGCGATGTGCTCGGCGATAATGCCGCCGCCGATCGAAGGCGGGTATTCGACCGGCATTTCCCAGCCGTTAAACTCGACCATCTTTGCGCCTAGCTGGCGATGGACGCCGTTCAGCGCGGTTTTGCGAACCGCAGGTGTGGTTTCGACAGGGGACAAAACATCCTCGATCATCGGCGATAGCTGGGTCGCCGAATAGGAAACTTATGAGGCTAACATGCAGGCAAACAGTCATTCAACAGCAGCGGCAGTTCACTCGCACGGCCCAAAAGCATCACCACAGAGGGCACCGAGAACACAGAGTCAAACATAGAGGGGAACCCGGACAAACTCAAACAGCAACTCACTTGTATATTTGACCTATGCCAAGTTCCCATTCGTCCAAGAAAGCTAAGGTCATTTCTTCGCGAGAATCGTATCGCGGCCCGGTGTTTTGGGTCACAACCGATGACGTTCTCGAACCCAGCGGCGTACGCACGAAACGCGACATCGTCCGTCACTCTGGTTCGGTCGTGGTTTTAGCGGTCGATGAAAATTCCAAAGGACCTCGCGTACTGCTGGAAAAACAATACCGTCACGCTGCCGGGCGTTTTCTCCTCGAGTTGCCTGCCGGTCGCATCGACGAAGGTGAAAACGAGCTGAAAGCGGCGAAACGGGAGCTGCTGGAGGAAACCGGCTACTCGGCCCGAAGCTGGAAGCGGATTTTACATTTCTGGGCCAGCCCTGGTTTCGTCGCTGAGGCAATGTCGATCTATCTCGCAAAAGGGCTAAAAACAGGAGCAGCTCAGCCGGAGGATGATGAGGTGATTGAAATACAGCTGGTCCCGTTAAAAAAAGCCGTGTCCATGGTTCTAAAAGGCACCATCCAAGACGCGAAGACCATTGCCGGCGTGCTTTGGTTGGACCAGCAGACCAGGAAGACTTCATAAGCGAATCGTCTTCTGCAAGAAAAGCCAAGGGAGACTTAAGCTCTCCTTCTCGCCTTTGTTGACACTGCTCTCCGGCCACACGCAAAATGGCAACCAAAATGAGGCACGGGCTGCTCGGACCTGCTGCCTCGAGGAGAGTGCGTGGATCGATTGAAAGGTACAGTGAAGTGGTTCAATAACGCCAAAGGTTACGGCTTCATCGGACGCGAAGGCGGGCCTGACGTATTCGTCCACTACAGCGCCATTTCCAGTGAAGGATACAAAAGCCTGCAGGAGGGTGATGCCGTCGAATTCGAAATTGTGCAAGGCCAGAAAGGACCGCAAGCCGCGAACGTAACCAAAGCCAGCTAGCATCCCCGATGATTCGGTCTGACTGGCGCGCACTGCTGCGTCGAAGGATGAGTGTAAGCGGCGAGCTGCTCTGAATTTCTCCCAACAATTCTGGCGATTGAGCGTGTTTTCACCAATTCTGATTACAACCTCTTACTTGAATGCTTACAATTTAGCCTCAACTTACGCCGGTCCGTCTCGATATAATATTCACGTTCTCGGCCCCGCTGTGGGCCAACCGGGTGGCCTGCTCCCAGGTCTTTAACGCTGAAAAATCGAGCAACATCTATGAAGTATTCCCGCATTTCAGTTGCTATTGCGATAGCGATCCTATTTCTCCTGTTCAGTGGAATTCCCGCAGCGGACGGCGAGTTGCAATGGGGACATCCGAGAAAACATGAGATCGAGGTGCGACTGATTGCGCTGGCCGAGGCTTATCCACGTTCATCCGTCTTCGCCAATGACGAGGTGTTTGTTGCGGAGCAGGAACTCAACAAGGACGAATCGCGGTTCATAAAACTCGTCTACGATTATTTGCCTTACCAGCCTCCGCTGTCGGACTCGGGATTGAGCTATTCCCTTCTGCATAAGGTCATTGCGGTACGCGACGCCAGCTGCGATGAAAACCTGTGGCAGATGCGTTCACTGATGAGGCAACGATTTCGTAAGGAACAGGCAAATTCCAGATGGAAATACGCCACGGATAGCCCAATCTCAGATCTTGACCGGCGTCAGGCGCGTCTTCGCTGCTATCGCACTACTTCAGATGATTACGAAAAAAAAGAGTATCAGCCGACGAGCGAAACTCCCTACTAGCCAATCTGCCATGAGCAAATAGGCCTTACCGCAGAGTGTTAAACTGAACTTACATTCTTTCCAGAGGAAATTCATGAAGTTTGGCGTGATTATTTTTCCCGGCTCGAACTGCGATCACGACGCTTACTGGACAATTGAGCAGGTCATCAAGCAGCCTGTGACATTTCTGTGGCATGAATCGCAGGGCCTTGAGAATTGCGACGCGATTATTGTTCCCGGGGGGTTCTCATACGGCGATTACCTGCGAACGGGAGCCATTGCGAAATTTTCGCCGGTCATGGAATCGGTCCGCAAATTTGCTGAGGGAGGCGGGCTAGTACTGGGAATCTGTAACGGTTTCCAGATTCTTTGCGAATCTGGCCTGCTGCCGGGCGCATTAATGCGAAATTCGGGCCTCAAATATGTGTGTAAGCCGGTCCACTTGCGCATAGAGAACACTGACACGCCGTTTACAAATGCCAATCGGAAGGGAGATGTTCTCTGCATTCCCATCGGTCACATGGAAGGCAACTATGTCTGCGACGACGCGACATTGGCCGACCTCCGGCGAGACGATCGGATTGTATTCCGTTATTCGAATGCCGCCGGCGAAATCACCGCAGAAGCAAATCCTAACGGTTCCTTGGACAATATTGCCGGAATCTGTAGCCCGGGCCGGAACGTTTTGGGCATGATGCCGCATCCGGAGCGCGCCAGTGAAACTGCGCTGGGCTGCGTTGACGGGCTCAAGATTTTTGAGTCGATGGTCGGCGCCGCCGTGCTCTCGACAAGATGATTCCTAGCCCATGCACCTTGAAGCCGGCGGCATCTCTGAATTCGTTGCTTGCATCTATTCTGAAAGTTCCTTCGTGATGAGTGGCTGACAAGCAAGATCCAGCCGAACTGCTATATTACTTGTTCCAAATTGAGGAGACCTGAACCGAAGCTGATGGCAACTCGCCGGTCTTTCCCTACTCAGACCAGAACAGTGGTCCCGCACCGATGCCCAGCTTTGAAAGTGCTGCTCCTGGCGGCATCGTTGGTTCTCGCGACAGTCGCAAATGCACAATCCAAATGGGTGCCAGGAATAGAAGTGTTTGGGGGCTACTCCCATTTGACGTTTCAGAGTGGCGGCCTCGGATTTGAAAATCGGACACAGATGAACGGATGGGATGCCGCCTTGACCATCCCTCATATCTATCGCGGTCTCGGAATCACGGGGGATGTGAGCGGCGAATATTCAACGGCTCTCGAACAATACACTTACGCATTTGGGCCTCAATACAAATGGGATTTTGACCACTTCCGAGTGATCGCGCACGGGCTTTATGGAAAGGCACAAACCCGCGTGCGGGAAGCGGGAAGCACTTTCGTCGAACCGTCAGACCGGCAAAAGACCTTCATTATCGGAGGAGAATTTGATCTCCCGCTCGGCAAGAGCTTTTGGGTACGAGCAGTTCAGGCAGACTACGTGCGAACGTCTGCTTTTGGTGGAACTCAGAATAATTTCCGGGTAGCGACGGGATTGATTTACGCCTTCGGAAAGCACTAAGTGGATAGCCACTCGATGCGAATTGAAACAAAACCGGGAGCTGCGCATAACGCCTTTGACCCGCGACCGCTGGCAAGAAAAGCGGCGGCCGTATTCGCTTTGCTGGCCCTATCGGCTTTGTGCAGTTGTTCGTCTTCGAAAACAAGATTCGGCTATGTTGCGACTGGCCAGGGGGTCTTCGCATTTCGCATGGATGGAGGGACCGGCGCCGCTTCGCAGATATTTGGCTCGCCGTTTGTAGCCAAAACCAACGCGTCTTTCGGCGCCGCATCTGCTTCGAGTGTCATAGTTCACCCTTCAAATAAGTTTCTGTACGTCGCAGACCAGGACATTGACAGCATTTCGCTTTTCGACATCGATTCGACCACGGGCGCGCTCACCGAAGTTCAGCCGCGAACAGCGTTGACGACGTCCGCTGGAGGAGCGGGCCTTTCACCTGCTGTGTTAACCATGGACAGCAGCGGGCAGTTTCTTTTTGTGGCCAATCAGGCGACCAACGATGTTTGGGTTTTTTCCATCGGTCCATCGGGAGCGCTTACGTTCGTCTCCAGTGCACAGCTGGCGGCTGCCCCGGGCGGGCTAACACTTTCGGCCTCGGGGAACTTGCTGTATGTTCCAGTGCCCGCAGTCTCCGCGGTCTATGTCTTCGGCGTGAATGGGGGGACGTTGACGCAAGTGGGAACACCATTCATCGTGAGCGGTGGAGTGGGTACTCTCGCAGTAGATCCAGGCGGCAACTTTCTCTACGTGCCGAATCCTTCGGCTGACACAGTCACGGTGCTTCGGATCCAATCCGACGGCAGCCTGACGTTCGGTTCAGGGGCTTTCGCCACCGGATTAACTCCGACTGCGGCGGCTACGAATCCTACAGGAGCGTATCTCTACGTGGCCAATTTTGGCGCTACAAACCTTTCGCAGTATCAAGTGGACTCAGCCAGCGGTACACTGACGCCGTTAACAACCGCAACTGCGAGCACAGGCACGCAACCGCTTTCGATCCTTATCGATCCAGACGCCAAATTTGCATTTGTGGTCAATCAACAATCTAGATCCGTTACCGAATTTACGTTCAACTCAAACGGTACCCTGGGGACCACGAACAATGCATTGCAACTCAACGTTGAGCCAAGATCATTCTCAATCACGAAATAGCAGCGCGAGAATGATAAAAGGGAGACGATGATTCGCTTTGGCATCGTCGGCTTCGGACTGCACGCGGTGAAGCGGCTGATGCCGGGCTTTGCTCTATCCAAAAAGTGCACGGTCGCTGCTCTGTCGCGGCGCAACCTGACTAAAGCACAGGAATCTGCTCGCGAATACAAAATTCCGCTGGCCTTTGATTCCGTGGCTGACCTCGCTCGATCTGGCGAAGTCGATGCGGTCTTTGTGGCAACACCGAATTCATTGCACTTAGCTGATGTGCTCGCCGCGATAGATGCCGGCAAACCCGTTCTCTGCGAGAAACCGCTCGCGATGAATGCCGGCGAAGCCCGACAGATGGTGGAAACGGCGCGGCGCAAGAATATCCTGTTCGGCGTTGCGCATATTTTTCGCTTTGACGAGAGCATCAGAAAGATTCGTGAGCATATTGCCAGCGGCGCTGTCGGACGTCCTATCTTCGCTCGATCGGAATTTTCTTTTATGGCCGATCCTTCGCATCCGCGCAAGTGGCTTTACGATGCGGCGGTAGCCGGCGCCGGCCCCATTTTTGATATCGGCGTTCACTGTATCGACACGTTGCGATTTATTTTGCAGGACGAAATTGTGCGCGTGAGTGCGACGGCAGTGTACGACGAGAGATCAGGTGACGTGGAATCTTCTGCAACAGTAACTCTCGAATTCTCTCGTGGGACGATTGGAATTGTGCCGGTTTCGTATCGCGCGGAATACCGCACCCCGATCGAGGTTGTCGGCGATACCGGAGTGATAAGGGCAGAGGATGGTCTGAATGTCGAGCACCCGATCGAAATCCAAGTCCTTCGTGGAAAGGAAATTGTGCAGCGAGAGACGGCATCGAACAAACTTGCTTACGCCCTGCAGGTAGATGCGTTCGCGGATTGGATTGAAGGCAAGGCAGACTTCCCTGCTCCCGGCGAGGAAGGCTGGCGAAACCAGGACGTTTTGGACGCAGCGCTTCGAAGCATCAAGAGTGGAAAAAGCGAGACGGTCACACGCATTCGAAGCTGACCTCGCGCGGTGACAGTTTCCTTCGCAATTCCGACCGCTGGCTTCTCCGCGAACTTTGCGGTTTTCCTCGCGATCTCTACAGTTAAAAGCTTTACCGCAAAAGGCACAAAAGTTTTGCAAAGTTTCGCGAAGCAAGGCATAGCAACCGCAATGGCCCCTGGTTCTGTACCTTTGAAAAAACAATCCAGCAATTGGCTCGAGTTGGCCGCACTTATTTTTCCGTGAGTTCCTGTGGGAGAGTAACACTTCCTTGCAGGGAGATATCAGCTGACGAGCTTCCCACCAATACTTCGTACGTCCCCTTCTCCGCTCGCCACTCTTTACCGTTTACATCGTAGTAGGCAAAAGATCGCGTGTTAAGGGGAACCGTTACAGTCCTCGTCTCGCCCGGTTGAAGCGAAACTCGCGAAAATCCTTTGAGCTCTTTGGGGGGACGCGGAACCGCTTCGTGCTCAGGCGGTGCGATGTAGATTTGCGCCACTGCATCGCCGGCTCGTGAACCTGCATCCGTCACGTCGAACGAAACTTTGTGCTCGTCAGCTTTCAGATTCCCGTACTTGAACGTCGTGTATGAAAGCCCGTAACCAAATGGGAAAAGCGGCTTCGTGCCGTTGTGCTCATATCCGCGATAGCCGACAAACACACCTTCTTTGTATACAACACGATTTGTTCCAGGCACGGGATAGTAATTGTTGTAGGTGGGGTTGTCCTCCCAGCGACGCTCGAAGGTGGCGGCAAGATGGCCGGAAGGATCAACTTCACCAGAAAGAATTTCACTTAGCGCTCGACCGCCTTCCTGACCGGGATACCAAGCCTCGATCACACCGGGAACCTTATCGATCCAAGATGTCATGTCAACACCGCCGCCGGAGGTAATTGCAACGATTGTGTTCTTGTTCTTTGCGGCAATTCTTCGGATTAACTCATTCTGTCCGGGCGGCAACTCGAATGTGCGGTCCCAACCTTCGGTTTCGGAGTGAGGATCAAAGCCGACAGCAACGACAACAGCATCCGCGTTGGCCGCAAGCTGTTCGGCAATGGGATCAACCCAGGCATTTTCAGGAACGATCCCCATTCGGACGAATGGAGGAGTGAAACCCGGACGAGTGTGGTGCTCAAAGACGATCTTGTGCGGCTTCGCGTCGAGCGAGAGATGCGCCTGCGCCACGATGAATCTCTGATTGCTCCAATTGTCCATCAGCAGTTTGTCGTCGACGTATAGGCGAAAGCCGCTCGGGGAAAACCCGCCCTGCTGAACAAAAACGTCGTAAGCGCCCGCCGATTTGGGGAGATAATACCCCGTGAAACGCTCGGAATTCGGCTCTTGACGTCCGCGACTGGAGAAATCTATCTCGTCAAAGTTGATGGAGCCAAGATCGAATGGAATACCTTCACTGATATGCTGACTGCTGCCGGTGCTTGCCGGAGCGCCAGATAGGTTCTCATTGTCGAATTTCTGCACTTTCAGGCCGGGCTTGCCTCCGGAAGCGTCGGTTTGGAAATTCGTGCGCACCGCGGCAGCGCCAAGTGACATGATCCCGTTTACGTAGGTGACTTTCGCTTCCTTCGCCAGCGTGTCGCTTAATCCCTGCAGAAAACTGACGCCATTGAAGGGCTGCACCTGCGCGCTGCCACCGCCCACAGGAACTGCTGGGTAAGCATCAGGTCCAATGATCGCGACCGTTTTAAGCTTTGCCTTGTCGAGCGGCAGGACACCACCTTCATTCTTCAGCAGAACGATGCCTTCGCGTGCAGCTTGTAACGCGACTTCGCTTCCCTCGCGGTTCAAGCGTGGAATTGAGAGGTCGCGCCGGTCGCGGTCCGGCCAACTGAATTCAAGTTCGGTACGAATGATGCGGCGGACTTTGTCGTCGATCGTGGCTTCGGAAACTTTACCTGATTTCACAGCGGGCAATAGTTTTTCACGATTGAAGAATTTTCCCGACGGCATTTCGATGTCCATGCCGCCGTTTGCCGCACCCACCGCGTCGTAGGTTGCGTCCCAATCCGACATCAAAATACCTTGGAAGCCCCACTGCTTCTTCAGTACATCGTTATTCAGGTATCCGTTCTGGGTCATGTGTTCGCCATTGGTCAGGTTGTAGGAATCCATGACGGCACCGACGTGGGCCTCTTTCACTGCGGCTTCAAAGATCGGCAAATAAATTTCGCGCATGGTGCGCTCGTCAATGATCGAGTCCGATCCATGGCGGTCAAACTCGGAATTGTTGCCCACAAAGTGCTTGATAGTCGCCGAGACGCCTTCGCTCTGCATACCTTCGATGTATCCGACAGCGATTTTCGAGCCAAGAAATGGGTCTTCGCCAAAGTATTCAAAATTGCGTCCGTTCAGCGGCGAACGATAGATATTCACACCTGGACCCAGCATGAAGTCCTTGCCCTTGGATCGGGCATCGCGACCGATCTGTTCTCCTACTTCGCGAGCAAGCGCCGGGTCCCAACTGGAGGCTAGCGAAATTCCCCCAGCCATTGCAGTTGCAGGACCGTCGTTGCGTACGCCGAGCGGTCCGTCCGCCATGGCCACTGAGGGCAGACCAAATTCCGGATATCCACGTATGTAGAAGCTATTCACTCCGCCGAGCATGTCGATCTTTTGCTCGAGGGTCATTTTGCTGACGATGTCACTAACTTTCTGTTCGAGCGCAGGAGTGGAAGCGGATGGGGCCTGCGCGAAACAACTACCTGCAAACAGGAAAAAAACGACGACGCGGGCTGAGAATTTGCGCATTGCTTCTCCTCAGTAAGTTGCGAAAAAACGATATTGTAGCCTAGAGCCGCCAGATGAATGAGGGAGAGATCGCAGTGCGAAATGGGAACTCAAAATTAGGCACTCCGCATTCCCGCTAGGGACGGGTTGGTTCCGTCGGCGAGTTTGGAGTTGGCCCCGCCGTGATGGTTCCATTTGTCGAAGTATTTTGCTGAAGATCGGTATTGGGGTGCGGAGTCAACATTGGAGAGTTCGGGGCTACAACGGCTTGGTTCGGCGCACGCGCAAGACCCGAGAATTGTGCCGCAGGCGGAATTCCTCGTGCACTGACGATCTCCCAACGCCAATCTTTGCTCTGAGGAAAATCGCTGGCCACCTCGGCGCGGAAAATGCCAGACGCCCCGGCAACCACATTTCCTTTCAGATGAATGAGCACCGTGAAGTCGGGAAGCTTTTCTTCCATCGAAACTGAAGCCAGGGTTGCAAAGCGATATTCGGGCGGGGCCGACTGCGTCTGTACCGCGGTAATTCCGATCACGACTTCCTTCAAGTCCCATCCGGTGTCGTTGCGCAAAGAGACTTCAAGTTCTCCATCGTGAATAATTGCCGGACCGGTAAGCTTGGTCATCTCGTTCTGCGGGAGGTCGGTGGTGATGTATACAGCCGAGGCCGACGGCACGCTCCTCGCGTCGAAAGAAAGGCTGCATGAGCCATCGGGAGAAACCGCGGTGAAGATTCCAGACGGGCTGATGGAAAAAATCGGCTTACCATCGAGCCGCTGGCTTTCGGCCTCATCCATGAGACGATTGAAGTTGTCATTATCGATGACCTCACCATGCCTCACCGGCCGCGAGGTCCTTAGCTCGCGCGCGAACTCGCCAAGGGAAACATCATCGTCATCCTGCGCGCTCAAACAGCCTGGAGCACAAAGCAGGAAGATCATCGCGACAATGCGCAATCTGCGGGACATGAGATCGAACCACATTAGTGGAGATCACAAAATGGTGGCTACGGCAATTCTAGCGAGAGTGGTGGGCGAGTAACCGCGAGAGGAGACACGAAAGTAATAAGACTTTGGGCGGAGCGAGGCGCATCCAGACGAAGAAGAACGCGCCTCGCGTTCTAAAGCAGGCCAGAGGTACGAAGCTGAGCTACTGGATCATTCACCGGCAAAGGCTCACGCTTAAAAAGGAGTCGAGCCACCGCAAAACCAAACGCCGCGTAGCAGACGTACAAGAACTTCATGCGACACCTCCGAACCCCACGTGCATCAGTCGCCTGCCACAGCGGGAACATCTACTCCCAACTTATCGGCGAAGACGCGGAAGGTCAATGACCCGAAAGTGGGGTTACGGTGAACTGAAGTAACTGTGCTCACGAGTCACTCTGATGCGCGCACACCAGGAAATCGACGGTCAAAACGTGGGAACTCAGGTATGAAAATCTAAGAATTGCAGGGTAGACCCGATGACTCCGTGCAAGAACTCGGTATTTCTTGGATACATTCGTCCCGCTACGCAAACCAAGAGCTCTTAACCGCAGAGTACGCGGAGGAACCACCACGAGAACGCGGAGAAAAGCCGAAGCTCTCAGGCGCGTTTGTTAGACTGATTTTCCGTCCTTAGGGAAATGGCCGCAGGGCAAATTTCGCTCTCCCGATTGATTCGGCGTAATCCGCTGGCTGCGATGGGTTGCGTCTTCGTGGTCTGCTTCGTGGTGTTCGCGGTTTGTGCGCCATGGATAGCGCCCCAGGACCCCGCACAAATCAATCTGGCAACACGCCTCGCGCCTCCTTCGTTACGCGACATTTGCGGCTCGGATGAACTGGGGCGCGACATTCTTTCGCGCCTGGTCTATGGCGCGCGAATTTCCATGCTGGTGGGCAGTTGCGTCGTCGCTGCATCGCTTGGGATCGGGCTTATCATCGGCTCCCTAGCCGGATACTACGGAGGCCGCATAGACCGATTCGTGAACGTTGTGCTGATGAATGCCTTTCTTTCGTTCCCCGGAATTCTGATTGCGATTGCGTTCGTGGCTTTTCGCGGGCCTGGCGTTTTTAATCTTGTGCTGGCGCTTTCGCTCGGAGGATGGGTCGGTTATGCGCGACTGGTAAGGGCCCAGGTACTGGCAGCGAGAGAAAAAGAATATGTGGAAGCGGCACGAGCCCTTGGTGCGACCGACTTGCGCATTCTCGGCAG
>DATBIE010000060.1:0-10581 GCA_036557105.1 Terriglobales bacterium | reverse complement strand
CGGGCCCAATCCGCTCTTGAAAATCGACAGGATGGGCCTCTAACTCGCGTATTTCGATGAGCATGGGAACCTCCGCGCCCCCTCCAAGTACCGCGCAGGCCGCGGAAGCACATTCAGGCGTGTAACTGACCAAGGGAGCTGTAGTTAAGGATAAAAGCCCATGAAAGGAAGTGTCAAGAAAGGGGGACTTCTCCTTGCCTTCTGGTTGGGCTAGTTCGCAACACCTTTCCAATCACCAAACGACGCGGCACACGTCCAACAAACTTGACGGCTGCGGTTTCCGGCTTGTGACTACGCTTTCGCCAATATCGGAGATGACTGATGAATTTCCCTGAGCGGATGAAGGTGCAAACGAGTGGTTCGTTCCACGATTTACGTTACACTCTCCGCGGCCTGCGACGCGATCCCGGTTTTACTGCGGTTTCTGTCCTGATCCTGGCACTTGCCATCGGTGCTAATATCGCCGTCTTTAGCGTAGTAAACACGCTCCTGCTGCGTCCGCTGCCTTTCCCCAACGCGCATGAACTGGTCTGGATTGCGCCACCGCCGAGGGGTTGCGGTCTCTCGTGCGCGACATATTCCGCCGACGCATACGAGGAGTTCCGAGCCGAGAGCCACACCTACCAGGATGTGACGGGATACCAGGCGTTCAGCACCCCGGACAATTTGCGTCTGACGGAAAGTGGTGAGCCAGAACCGGCCACCGGGATTGAAGTGATTGCCAACTTCTTTCAAGTGTTGGGAGTGCAGCCCCAGATGGGACGACTATTTACCGAAGCCGAGTTCCGCGGAGAACATGCCGTGGCGTTACTCAGCAACGCCTATTGGCGGCGCCAGTTCAATGCAGACAGAAACATCGTCGGTAAAGCTATTGATCTGAACGGAGCGCCTATCACTGTGGTCGGGGTATTGTCGCCAATCTTCGATTTCGGTGCGGTCTTTTTGCCTGGCGCGAAAGTCGACCTGTTTACGCCTCTCGATCTCGACAAAGAGCGGAATTGGGGAAATATTGTGACGTTCATCGGTCGGCTTAAGCCGGGAGTGACTCTGGCCCAGGCACTGGATGACGCAAACCGCGTCGCTCCAGACATGTATTTCAATACACGATACCCACAGACGCGTGGGCAATATAAAGGCGACCTCGTCCCCGTACTGCTGAAGGCTTACGTAACTGGGAAGCTGCATCGATCATTGATCGCTTTGTGGTGTGCGGTTGGCGCGATTCTGCTTATCGCGGGCATTAATCTCTCGAATTTGCTTTTGGCTCGTGCGGCCGCACGCGGCAAAGAATTCGCTGTGCGGGGAGCATTGGGATCAAGTCGCGGCCGCGTGATTCGCCAATTGCTGCTGGAAAGTTTGATTCTGTCGGGCGCAGGGGCTGTGCTCGGGCTCGGATTGGCGCTCGCATTGATTACGTGGTTGGTCCATCAGGGGTCGATTGCACTGCCGCTTTTGAGCACAGTTCGCATCGATTTTCAGGCGCTCGGCTGGACCGTTCTCATCGCCGTGCTGACCGCCATAGGTTTCGGTTTGGTTCCTGGGTTGAGGATGGCCAACAGCAATCTTCAGGAGTCACTGAAGGATTCCGGCGCGGGTGCGGGATTGAGTCGCAAACACGAGCGCCTACGCGCCATCCTGATCATTTCTGAGGTCGCGCTGACTTGCGTGCTACTGGTTGCGGCCGGCCTACTGCTGCGCAGTTTTATGCGGGTGTTGGATGTTGACCTCGGTTTCCAACCCGCCCGCGCCGCTTCCATCAAAGTTGATTACGACGACAGTGCTCCCACTGAGACTGCGGCCGCAGAAAAACGCGGGGCCATCTTCCAACAAATCCTTAGCCGTGTGAGCGCGATTCCGGGAGTTGAGGCGGCGGGCATGGCCGATTATCTACCGCTGGGGCCAAATCGTGCGTGGGGCACTCCGGTGCCGCAGGGAAAACAATTTGCTCCCGGCGAACTGCCTGGTCCACTTGTCTATGTAATTACGCCGGGATTCATCCACGCTATGGGAATTCGGCTGCGCGGCCGCGACTTCACCTGGGCCGACGGCCCGCAGAGCGAAAGAGTTGTCCTCATCAATGCTTCGGCTGCCCGAGTGTACTGGCCAGGCGAAGATGCCGTCGGCAAGATTCTGATGAATGGTTCCGAGGCTGATCGCGTCGTGGGTGTCGTTGACGATGTTCACGAAGAAAGTGTTGAGAGCGCAACTGGATCGCAAATTTACTATCCGGCAACGCAGCAGTCGCCAAGCGGTGCGCAATTGATCATCCGCACCCAGCTCGATCCCGCAGCACTCGGCGGTAGCGTGTTGCACGCGCTGCGCGAACTCAATCCCAATCAACCTGCGGCCGCGTTCAGGCCCATCAGAACCATCGTTGATCACGCAGTCTCGCCACGACGATTCTTCATGCTCCTCGTAGCTGCATTTGCTGCGCTCGGCCTGATTCTGGCAGCGTTAGGTATCTACGGCGTGGTCTCGTATTCCGTTGCTCGGCGCAGGCAGGAGATCGGGGTCCGCATGGCGCTTGGTGCAACTACGGGTCGAGTTCAACGCCAGGTAATGGCCGGGACATTGAAGCTGGCACTAGCAGGCGTAGCGCTTGGGATTGTTTTGTCCTTGGCTGTCGCCAAGTCAATTGCTTCGCTACTGTTCGGAACTTCACCGTGGGATCTCTCAGCTTACGTTGGGATGGCGCTTGCGTTTCTGCTTGTTGCAGCTTTATCAGGTTACATCCCGGCGAGGCGAGCTTCGTCGATCAATCCGATGGAAGCGCTGCGCAATAATTGAACGTTGCGCATTGTAAAGTCCGATCCGGTTCCCCCGGATCACCGAACAGGTATTCCTGCCTTGACAAGATCATCTGCCCAGTGATACTTTGCATTGCAAAGTACATCCATGAACGATCTTCACAAGGCACTCGGTGATATCAGCAGCATTCGCCGCCAAATGGCTCGCAGCACGGAATTCCGTGGTTACGGCCCGGCAACCCTTGCCGCTACCGGCGGCTTCGCGGTGTTTGCTGCCGCCATGCAAACCATCTGGCTGCCCAATCCGCCAAATCATTTTGGTGTGTATCTGGCGATCTGGATTTGGACCGCTATTTCCTCTGCCACGTTGATCGGAGCGCAAATGCTCACGCGTACTCGCCGCATCCATTCCGGCCTGGCCGATGAAATGATCCGCATGGCAGTCGAACAATTCTTGCCGTCAATCGCTGCCGGAGGGTTGGTCACATTTGTGATAGTGAAATTTGTCTCGCAGGCGTTGTGGATGGTTCCCGGTCTGTGGCAAGTCATCTTCAGCCTGGGGGTATTTTCGTCCTGCCGTTTCCTGCCTCGTCCCATGCTGGCTGCAGGAGTCTGGTACCTGTTTACCGGCGCGTTCTGTCTCGCGCTAGGAGACAGCCGCGCACTCTCTCCGTGGGCTATGGGCATCCCCTACGGCGTCGGTCAGTTACTCGTTGCCGGAGTTCTGTTCTTCAATAGTCGGGAAGGCCGTCATGAGATCTAAGCCTCCCTCCAGCGAAGGACGATTCGCATACGAAGGTCTCGACCGCGTGATCCACGAGCGAGCGCGTTTGGGAGTGCTGACGTCTCTCATCGCTAATCCCAAAGGCTTGACCTTCGCCGACCTTAAGCAACTTTGCTCGCTCACGGACGGCAATTTGAGCCGCCATTTGCGAGCACTCGAAAACGCGAGGTTGGTCGAAATCGTAAAGGGGCGTGATCGAAACCGTCCGCAAACGATTTGCCGCATCACGCCATTTGGTCGAAATCGTTACGTCGAATATCTTTCGACCCTCGAACAGGTGGTGCGAGACGCAGCGGAGGCCGGCGAAAGTGCGTCGCTTCGGCAATTGATAAGCAATTTGGCGTAGTCGTTCAGTTAAATTTTTTTGGGAGGGCACTTTGCAATGCAAAGTCACCTGGGCAGTGGATTACATGTCGCGATCATCATGGATGGCAATGGCCGGTGGGCAGCGCGGCGAGGACTCCCTCGCGTGGCTGGCCATCGCGCAGGCATTCACGCCGTTCGCCAGATCGTGGAGCACGCTCCGGCACTAGGCATTAATTTCCTGACGCTGTACGCGTTTTCGTCTGATAACTGGAGGCGTCCGCTTCAGGAGGTACAAAGCATTTTCTGGCTGATGCGAGCCTATCTCCGTCTTGAAACAGAGAGGCTCCAGAAACGAAGCGTCCGCCTGCAGGTCATCGGTCGGCGCGACCGGCTTCCGGCTGTTTTGATCAGGGAGATACAGAAAAGCGAACGCCTGACGACCGGGGGCTCGTCGCTCCACTTACGAGTAGCTGTTGACTATTCTTCGCGCGACTCCATCTCTCGCGCGGCGGTGACGGCATTTTCAGAAAGACAGTCGTATTCGACAGGCTTGCGTGAAAAGCTTAGCGAAGCTCTAACCTCTGAATCCGGCGAAGTAGATTTGCTGATCCGCACCGGCGGCGAGAAAAGGCTTTCGGATTTTCTGCTGTGGGAATCCGCATACGCTGAACTTTTCTTCACCGATCGCATGTGGCCTGATTTCGATTCCTCTGATCTCGCGGCAGCAGTCGCGGAATTCCGTCGCCGCGAGCGCCGGTTCGGGGGACTCGCCACAAGTGGGCAACCTACTCTGGAAGTCTCGGACGGTGCACAATGATTGCTCCCGGTTCGCGTCCGCTCAACGTCAAGTTCATTCTGCCCGCATTGACCGAAGCCACCAGCCCGTATTGGCGTCCGATCAAATATTCCTTGTTTCCACCGCTGGGGCTTGCCACCCTCGCAGCCTACTTGTCGCCTGACGACAACGCGGTCATCACCGACGAGCATGTGCAGCCAATTAATCTTGAAGACTCGCCCGAGCTGGTTGTGATCCAGGTTTACATCACAAACGCGTACCGCGCGTACAAGATCGCTGATCATTACCGGAAACGTGGTGCGTTTGTGTGCCTCGGCGGACTGCACGTCACTTCCCTTCCCGAGGAGGCCGCAGCACATGCGGACTCCATTTTTCTCGGCCCTGGCGAACAGACGTTTTCTCAATTCCTGCAGGATTTTCGCTCAGGGACACCGCAGAGAGTTTACATCTCAACAGGAGGGCGGACACTGGAGCGAGTTCCGCCCATTCGACGCGATCTGATCCGCCGATCCTACTATCTGGTGCCGAATTCGATCGTGGTGACGCGCGGCTGTCCGCAGCACTGCGACTTCTGCTACAAAGACGCTTTTTTTCAAGGAGGCAAAGGTTTCTACACTCAGCGGGCCGACGATGCGCTTGCCGAGATCGACCGACTGCCCGGGCGCCACCTCTACTTTCTTGACGATCACCTGCTCGGCGACCGGCGCTTTGCGGAGGCACTCTTCGAAGGCATGAAGGGCATGCGCCGGCTGTTTCAAGGGGCAGCGACCGTGGACTCAATTTTGCGAGGCGACCTGATCGAACGCGCGGCCGACGCCGGGTTGCGCAGCATCTTCGTAGGTTTTGAGACCCTGGCTCCCGAAAATCTGAAACGCAGCAACAAGCGACAAAACCTTGGACGAGACTACAAGGCTGTTGCTGACCGGTTGCACTCGCTCGGCATCATGATCAACGGCAGCTTTGTTTTTGGCATGGACGATGACCGGGAAGATGTTTTCGCGCGCACGGTTGATTGGGCCATTGAGCACGGAATTACGACTGCAACGTTTCACATTCAAACGCCGTATCCCGGTACGCAGTTGCATGCTCGCATGGAGCGAGAAGCGCGAATCCTGACGCGAGACTGGAATCTATACGATACTCGCCACGTTGTGTACCGTCCCGCGCAACTCGCACCCGAGGCGCTGAAGACTGGATACGACTGGGCATATCGCGAGTTTTACCGCTGGGGATCAATCGCCCGCGCCTCCTGGCAGCACGGCACGCTGAAGCATCAGGCAAAACACTTCTTCTACGCTTCCGGTTGGAAGAAATTTGAGGCGCTCTGGGATTTCCTGATCAGGACGCGCCAACTCACTCGCGTAACTCCATTGCTCGAGGCAGTATTGTCACGGGTCAGCAGCAAAGGAATAGAATCCGGAAAAAAGCTCGACGAAACACAGCATTCTCTGTCGACAGAAACTATATCGCACTCAGTATCTTCGCCGGCAGCATCACGATTGCCCATACCAGCGCCAATGCTTCCGAAACGGCGATTCCGGCGATCCGAAACGGCAGGAGCACCAACCAGATAAAGGGATAGGCGATCAGCGCAATGAGCGCTAGCGGCCAACACAGCACAAAAAGGATGCACCAGAGCAGGAAGATGATCATGAAGGGTAGCTCCGTCTGAAGATACGTGCCGGGCTAACCGAAAGTTCCAGTTCCTTTAGCGCCTAGTGTCCTGCTCCCTGGCTCTCCAATCTCGGCTTCTCGAACTCGTCGCCTTTTTGCCAGCCGCTGAGATTTGGTTGTGATGCGGCGGCCCATCCCAAGGCAAAACCAAATCTCGCGATAGTCGCGTCGCCGCGAAAATCCATGCTGGCACTGTATTCGTCGCTAGGCTGGTGGTAGTGATTGTTCGTGTAATCGGCGGCTTGCTGCATTCCCCAGTCCCTGGTGTGGCCTTTGTACTTGAGGCCCTCAGTCACGGAAAAAGCCGGAATCCCCACGCGCGCCATGCTGAAGTGATCGGAGCGATAGTAGTAACCGGCCTCGGGATGCGCATCGGGCCGGATGGCCAGCCGGAACGTCTTCGACAATGCTTCCACAGTCGGATAGAAAGTCGTGCGCTCAGCGCCTGAGACTTCCACTTCTTCCGGTTCCCCAAGTGGAGGGATGTCATCGAAATTCAGATCAAGCGTAATCTTTCCCGCGGGAATCGGCGGATGCTTGCCGAGATATTCTGATCCCAATAGTCCCTGTTCCTCCGCCGTTACCGCGGCGAAAATCAGCGATCGTTTCGGCCTTGCCTGGGCTTGCGAAAACACCCTTGCCATTTCCAAGAGAATGCCGCAGCCGGTAGCGTTGTCCTCCGCGCCGTTGTAAATGTTGTCGCCCGGCATGTCCGGACGAATTCCAAGATGGTCGTAGTGCGCGGTGTACATCACCGCTTCATCCTTCAACTTCGGGTCGGATCCAGGCAGCATAGCAACGACATTGTTCGACGAAATCTGCCGAATCTTGCTGACCATATGCGCCTTGAGTCGCACCGGTAGTTGCACGGGATGAAAATTTCGTGACTGAGCGTCCGCCATCATCTTGTCGAGGTCCATACCTGATCTCTGCGCCAGTTGGCCGGCAACGTTCAACTGGATCCACGAAGCCGCTTTAAGCTGTGGCGCATCACTCTTTAGAAATTCTTTTTCTCCGGAGTTGGAGTTGCGCACCACTTCCCAGGGGTAACTGGCCATATCGGTTTTGTGAATCAGGATGGCCCCAACTGCCCCCTTACGCGCAGCTTCCTCGTATTTGTAAGTCCAGCGACCGTAGTAGGTCAGTGCGGGTCCCTTGAAAAAGTTGGCGTCACCGGATGTGGGTTCGTTCACCAACATCAATAGCACTTTGCCGCGAACGTCAACGCCCTTGTAGTCGTCCCACTGGTATTCGGGAGCTTCAATTCCATATCCCACATAAACGATGTCGGCGTCGATATCGTCTGAAGCACGGTCGGTTTCGTCATAGGCTACATAGTCATCGAGGGGCCTGAGCTGTATTGGATCGCCACGGCGAGGCGCGAGTGTGAAAGTGGTTCCTTGCGCAGGCGTTATACCGATGAGAGGAACCTTTTGAAAGAAAGTTCCGTTTTCACCGGCGGGTTTCAGCCCATAGAGCCACAACTGAGTGGCAATGTATTCGGCTGCCAGGTCTCCGCCTCGCTGTCCCGTGCCGCGGCCCTCGAGTAGATCGAGTGAAAGAAACCTGTCATGAGCGCGGATGTGTTCGGGATCGATCTTCTGCAGCGCCGCGATCGCTACACTGGGAAGACGCATCGACACAGCAGCGTTCCGACCCGCGCTTTTAGGTGCGCCTTGTGCAGCTGAGAGCGCAAACAACACCAGAGATAGGACCAGATAGGGACTCTTTCGCATTCACTAAGCTCCTGAGCAGAAGATGAACCGAACATTGTACGGGAAGAATGGTAATGAAATTCGGGAAGTCGAAGTCAGAATGCAGAAATGACGATAGGTCCGCGATTTTTTCTCGGCGTTCTTGGTTTGTCCGCGACCTCTGCGGTTTAAAAGCTCTTTTGCACCCGCAACTGCGGGTCAGTTTTTCGAGCTTCAACCAGCACGAAATTCTGGAATTTGCTCATTGGGCTGGAAAATGGGCTGCGTCGGTCGAGTAGTGACAGGCGCGGTTTTACGCGCGATTTCTTCAAAATCCTTTCGCACCCATCCGACACTAGTAACTTCTATTTCGCCATCGCCGGAAATCCAGAATGCGGTTGGAACAGTGGTCAAGCCGTAGGCATTCGAGACAGCGTAGCGTTTTGTATCTTCCAGCAGCACCGGGAAAGTCAGGCCAAACTTCTTAACGAAGTCCGCAGTATCGTTCTTCTCGTTCTGCGAGACCGCGATGATGTTGGGTCGGTCAAGACCATACGCCTTGCAGAGGCGGTCATAAAAAGGGAGCGCATACTGGCAGACCGGGCAAGAGACTTTAAAGAAGACAGCGATCAGCGGCCCACGTGTCAGCGCATCCTGCAAAGAAAATTGCAATCCGGTCATAGTTAGCAATTCAAATTGTGGAGCTTTCGTTCCTGGATTCAGCGCTGACATCGTCTTTCCCTCCAAATTTCAGCCATAGTGGTTCAGCTCACTGAATTATTTTAGCTTTTCGCAGGATCTTTGCGGCCAGTCCTGTAAGTGGAAAGGACCGGAGGCGTGAAATCCTGATCCATTTTGTTCCTTCGATTTCGACGCAGCGTTGTTTGGCTACAGTGACAACGTAGTTGGTAACGGTGATCGAGTGACGTACGGTGAAGAGAGCCTCAGTTCTGGAAACCGTCTTCTCGACTCTGGGCAATTCCCACATTCCCGGCATCAGGCTTTCTGTCCCGGATCTTTGAACCATGAGCACAGCACCGCGGCGAAGCGTAAGACCGTAGCCGATCGCGACTTGTTTCTGTCGAGGCTTTCGGCGATGCGTGTTCCCCAGGCCGCGCGTTCGGCAGAAGCGGCGAACCGGACACTCTGCGCATAACGGCCGCGCGGGCAGGCAGACCGTGGCTCCGAGTTCCATCATGGCCTGGTTGAACTCGCCGGGCCGGCTTCGATCAAGAAACTCTTGGGCAGAGTTCCATGACTCGTTTGTCGATTTCGCAATCCCCAGTAGGCGGCGAAGAACACGCTCGACATTCCCATCCAGTACCGCAACCGGTTCATTGCACGCCATACTCGCGATGGCGGCCGCCGTATATCGTCCAATGCCCGGCAGCTCGCGTAGCTCAGGCGAAGTTCGCGGGAATTCGCCAGCATGCTTGAATGCGATCACCTGTGCTGCCGCGTGCAGATTGCGCGCGCGACGGTAGTAGCCTAAACCGCTCCATTCAGCCAGAACATCTTCAATCGGTGCCTCTGCCAATTGTATAAGGGACGGAAACTTCAATAAGAACCGCTTATATCGCGGCAGGACTGCGGCCACACGCGTCTGCTGCAGCATGATTTCAGAAATCCAGATGCGGTAAGGATCGCGTGTCTTTCGCCAGGGCAGATCGCGGCGATTGGAGTCATACCAGGCGAGCAACGACTCCCTGAATCGCAACACGCTCCGCTGCCCAATGCGGCCAATCTGCTTCATGGAATTGAATGGATTGTAATTTGAATCGAGATCTTTGCGAATCTCGAAACCTTTACCGTAGAGTTCGTAGAAATTGGCCCACCTCGTTCCTCTGTGGCGTTCCTCTGTGCAACCCCGTGTTCTCTGTGGTTAAGTTTTGAAACACCCTCACCACAGAGAACACGGGGTTACACAGAGGAGCGCCTCGGAGGCTAGGAAGAAGGAACGGCAGAACTACTCCAATAAATTTTTCTCCGCGAACTCGTGTCTGCTGCTCTGCGAGCTCTGAGGTTAAAATCTTTAGCCCCGCCGCACCCAGTTGGTGATTGACCACACTTCCGCTGCGCGAAATAATGTTTTCTTCAATGTTCATCATGCGAATGGGACGGTAGCTATGGGCGATTTCAATCGCAAAATCGAAGAAACAACCGATCGGATCGAAAAGGAAGCCGCGGACATAGTCAGATACCTGAATGACGAAGTTGTGCCCGCTGTACGGCAACACTCGACGAAGGCGCTGCGAATTGCGGCCCAGAAGATGCAGGAGTTGGCAAATTACATGGAGCAGCATTCGGCCGCGCGCAAATGAAGTCCGTTTTTCTCATCTGTCTTCTGTTTCTGCTCGCTGGATGCAGCCACAAACCTGCCCGCGTCAAGGTTGCGCCGCCTCCACCTCCTCAGCAACAAGCCCCTGCAGGAACGCCCCCTGCCGAAGCGGAAGGAATTCCCCCTCCGAAGCCAGAGACTCCCGAAATTTCGCAGGACACGAAGCCGTTGTTCGTGCAGACCGGCATTGCGAGTTGGTACGGCGCCCCGTACCACAATCGGCGCGGTTCAAACGGCGAAAT
>DATBIE010000059.1:0-2654 GCA_036557105.1 Terriglobales bacterium | reverse complement strand
CGAGATACCACTCCAAGACTTGTCGAACGAGGCCACGCCGGGCGGGGACAAAACAAAGCGAGGCCTTGTTCCTGGTGGCGGACTCGGAGGCAGAGAGCCGATGAGGCAGGCCGATATTTATTTCTTGTGCTTTTGCAATATCGATTCAAGCCACGGAAGTAACTTGGGGCGGTCCCTCAATTCCAGATGGTAAGGTATCAGCTCCTTAATGCCCTTTGCCTGTAGCAATTCAGGTGCGAAAGTTGATGTTGTGGTCACGATGCCCTTTGAGACATTCGGTTCGCGACGCATAACCCCGAGCATCGAATCCACTTCTTCAAGTGATACTGTGTGACCCGGTTTATAACACTTTACCTGGTCATAAAACCGAATCTCGCCGAAGTCCCTCCTAACGGCAATAACATCCTTGCCCTCATCCCCGCTTCTCGGCGTCAGTATCACAGTTTCCCAACCTTGTGCTTTATAGGCGCCGGCGATTATCTCCTCCCATTTGCGCCAGTCGAACTGATAGATCGCAACGGGGTCTTTGATGATTAATCGAATGATCTCGTACCAGGGGAAAGCGACGGCCTCGACCAGTTGTCCTGCTGAGGTCTTGTCGCCTGGGATGATGACCGCCTGTAGCAGAATCTCGGGAGCATCTGGCGGAAGAGCAACTTGATTATTAAGAAGAAGTGGCAAAAGCACGTGTGAAGCCCCCGGCTAGAATTGGCCACGCTGGGGCGGTTGGTCTTGACCTTCACGTCGGCGGTGGCATGTATAACGAATTAAGGATTCTTGCCGCGCGAGTATTTTAGCCGCGGCAAAATCCTGGTTGAACTAAATCCGCAGCCGCATGTTCAGGTATGGAAATTCAACGCGGCGGAGCTAGGAAAACGGCTTCCCGATGATGAGCGCAAACGAAGGCGGAATGAGCAGACCGACGGTGAAAATGGGCTGGCGGAAGCGAGAGTTTGCAGTACCCGGTTTCGAGGGATCGAAGAGCGTGAGTTGAAGCGACACGTTCCCTAGGGACGCACGGTGCGGTGCTGGCGAGTGGCGGTAGTTTCGCGGTGAAAGGAAAACCCATCATGGCGGACGGCCGCGTTGCGGAGCTTGAGTTAGGATGAGGGCCAAACGTCCGAGACGACAATACGGACAGATGCCGGATTGGCTGTCTTGCTTGCTGGAGTCGACGGAGTGGGGGGCCTCGGAAGCGGTGGGTATCGACATTGGGATATTGGCAGGCAAGGGGGGAGTCGACAGCAGCCGGGCGCGTTCCAGTTGTGGTTTGCAGGAAGGGCTGAAGATGCCGTAATAGCGGACCTTGGTCATGCCTTGAGGCAGGACATGCTGGAGAAAACGATGGAGGAACTCGACGCCGGAAAGTGTGATACGGCGCATCTGTTGAGTTCGATTGTCGCGATAACGAAAACGAACATTGCCCTGCTCGATGGATTCCAGCCGGCTGTTGGTGATAGCGATGCGAAAAACGTAGCGCGCCAGATAGTCGAGCACCTTGTCGCCGCGGCCGGCATGTTGGGAGTGAACGACCCCATTTGTTCTTCCAGACTCGCGACGGCACGTGTTGGAGCAGCTGTAGTTTTTTCAGAGCCGCGCAGAATTTTGCACGAAAGATGACCGACAAAGCGCGAACGGGAACAAGGAATCGGGGATGTTTCGCATTCAACCATGCGCCATCAGAAGATAATCCTCCGGCAGTGACGAGCATGTGGACGTGAGGATGAAACAGCAAGGCCCGGGTCCAGGTATGCAGGACGGCCAGGGCGCCAACGCGTGCGCCGACAAAATGAGGATCACGAGCCAGCGTCTGTAGCGCATCGGCGGCGGCCTTCATCAATACGCCGTAGACTTTCTTCGGCTGGGAGCGGGCCAATAGACGCAGTTCAGCGGGCAGGGTGAAGGTCAGAAGGAAATAGGAACAAGGCAGGAGCCGGCTGCGCTGTTGTTCCAGCCAGCGTTCGGTTTGATCCTGGTGACACTTGGGACAACTGCGATTGCGGCAGGAGTGGTAGGAAAACACCTTCTGCTCGCAGTGATCGCACTGGTAGACGTGGCCTCCAAAGAACGGTGTACGGCAAGCGGCAATATCCCGAAGCGCACGTTTCTGCGCTCCAGTTAGAGTCTGGCCGTATTGTTCGCGGTACGCCGTGCCGTGGAGGCCGACGATCTCGGCCACCTCCAGCATGAAGGCCTCGGAATCAGAGGTCCTTCATGAGTTCGTTCAACGGATCGGTCAGGGTGTCGCGAATCTCTCGCGTCAAATGCGTGTAGATTTGCGTGGTGCGCGCACTGCGATGCCCCAGGTTCTCCTGGATGAGGCGCAGGTTGATACCGGCTTCCAGAAGATGAGTTGCATACGCATGACGCAGCGAATGCACATGTGCGGGCTTGGCGATGCCGGTGCAGTTTAATGCTTTCTTAAATGCCTGCTGCAGACTAGTATCGCTGATCGGAAGCCAATCTTGAATCGGCGGCGGTGGAGTCCCGCGACGGCCCGAAGCGGGAAACACCCCAGGTCGGGCAACGATGCGTTTTCCAAAACTCGCGCAGCAACTGAAGTGTGCGTTCCGGCAGGGGAACGTAGCGGTCGCTTCCGCCTTTGCCGTGCACGCGGACGAACCTGCGCGCACCATCAACATCGGGCACTTGCA
>DATBIE010000058.1:0-20718 GCA_036557105.1 Terriglobales bacterium | reverse complement strand
AAAGCTCAGCCCCGCGGATATGGAAGGCGGAACGTTTACGATTACTAATCTCGGTGGCATTGGCGGAACCGGTTTCTCGCCGATCGTAAATTATCCGGAGGTTGCGATCCTGGGGCTTTCCCGCTCCAGCATGGAACCAGTGTGGATCAACAATAAATTTGAACCGCGCCAGGTGCTGCCGCTCTCTCTTTCATACGATCATCGCTTGATTGATGGCGCCGACGCGGCACGCTTCCTGCGCTGGATCGCAGAGGCATTCGAGCAACCATTCTTGTTGTCGGTGCAGGGATAGTTTAGAAAGGCATGGACCACGAAGGACACTGAGGCACACGAAGGATTTTGGGAATCTTTCGTGAACCTTCGTGTCCTTCGCGGTTAACGGACTAATGGGCAATCTGAATATTGCAGTCATTGGTGGCGGCCCGGGCGGGTATGCGACCGCTTTTTTGGCGGCGGACCTGGGCATGAAGGTCACGCTCATTGACCGCGAACAGAACCCGGGCGGTGTGTGCCTTTATCGTGGATGTATTCCTTCGAAGGCGTTGCTTCATGTCGCGAAATTGATCGATGAATCCCGCCACGCGAAGAACTGGGGTATTGAATTTGGTGAGCCACGCATCGACATCGCTCGTCTGCGGTCGTTCAAGGACGGAGTCATCAATAAGCTGACCGGCGGACTTGGTCAAATTTCAAAGATGCGAAAGGTGCAGTACGTTCGTGGTGACGCAAGCTTTGAGAATTCAGGCACCATCAAGATCGCAAAGCACGGCGGTGGTGAAGAAACACTCAACTTCGACAAGATCGTGATCGCTACCGGATCGCGACCCGCGGTCATCCCTTCTCTGAAGCTCGACAGCCCGCGCATGCTGGATTCGACGTCCGCTTTAGATCTCGCGGACGTGCCGAAGACATTGTTGGTGATTGGAGGCGGGTACATCGGTCTCGAACTCGGTACAGTTTATGCCGCGCTGGGGTCGAAGGTGTCAGTCGTCGAAATGACAGCTGGTTTGCTTCCGGGCGCTGACCGTGATCTTGTGTTGCCGCTCCACAAGCGGTTGGAAAAGATGTTTGATGCCATCATGCTGAATACAACCGTCACCGCTGTGAAAGAAAAATCGAACGGCATTCGGGTTTGTTTCGACGGCAAAGAAGTAAAAGAACGCGAAAAAGTCTTCGACAAAGTTCTGTTTTCTGTAGGACGCAAACCGAATTCAGAAATTGCAGGTCTGGATCGTACGCAGGCGCGCATTGGGCAGCGAGGATTCATTCAGGTGAACAATCACCTCCAGACTGACGATGCGGCCATTTACGCAATTGGCGATGTAGTCGGCGAGCCGATGCTGGCCCACAAGGCTTCGCATGAGGGACGTACCGCAGTTGAGCACATTGCCGGACACAAAGTTGCATTTGAGCCCAATGCGATTCCAGCGGTCGTTTTCACGGATCCCGAGATTGCCTGGGCCGGCCTGACGGAAACGCAAGCCGAAAAAGAGGGTCGCGAGATCAAAGTTGCAAAGTTCCCGTGGGCCGCATCCGGACGCGCGATGACGCTGGACCGTACCGAAGGTAGCACGAAACTCATCATCGACCCGGCGACTGAGCGCGTACTTGGAGTAGGAATTGTCGGTGCAGGCGCGGGAGAGTTGATCGCGGAAGGAACGCTGGCGATTGAAATGGCGGCCCTGGCGAAAGACGTTGCGCTCACAATCCATCCTCATCCAACTCTTTCCGAAACCGTGATGCAGTCAGCTGAGGTATTTTTCGGGACGAGCACGGACATGTATCGTCCGCGGCGATGATGCATCTAAACATCTGCGTTGATGATCCGCGCAGCTTGCCATGCCCGACACTCTCTATCTCAATCTATGGTTTGGCGATTCCGAAGTCGTGGAAACCCTGGCCCACGCTGTCAGCGTAATGCGGCAGTTCCCTTTTTCTACGTACCTTCCGGGAATCACCAATGTTGCCGTTCATCCGCTCTCCTGGAATGAGCCGACTATTCTTGAACAGCGGTTCCGTCCAGGAATTTCGGCGGAAGATGCTGCCACACTCGCTGCGGGATTGCCGCACGAGGACTATGCATACGTTTTCGAGGCTAACTGGGACCTGTGGGCTCTTTCTCCCCAAGACACGTGGAGTCTGCAACCCTCGGTCGTCAGATTCATAGCGCGTGGCACCGAATTCGAAGAAGACGAATACGAAACTCAAGGCAATGTGCAGGTTGATTTCGGTCTGGACACGCCCTTTCTTCACGAGGAGCTGCAGCTCTCCCCCGAACTGGAAGCGCGGGTGCGCACAAACGTTCAAAAATTGGTAGATTTCACCACTGCGGTTGAAAAGAACTCAGGCTCTAAGACCCGGCTGCTCTGGTCGGAGTCGGAAACGAACCTGGCACAAAAACTCCTTAGCAGACTGCAACGAGTTCAGTAGATCGCTGTACCAACAGCAAAATTTTGCGTATGTGAAACTCCGTCATTTCAGGACAAAAACTTTGCGCCAGAAGCTACCTAGGCTGGAGCCAAGCTGCATCTAAAGTCCTGCTATGTTTGGGATTCGCAGGCGGAAGGCAGATGAGGAAAACGAGCCGCTGGTCCCGCACGGGCTTATCTGGCATGCCACAGCAGAACCGGAATCTAAAAGCCTAGAACCAGCAGTTCCGAGCAAATACGCAGAAATAATAGTCTTAACGCCACGGGCGGAAGCGCAAAAACAACAGACCTTTGATCCAGCTGCGACCGTCGCGGAACTCCTAGCAAGGCAAGGTGTCCCGCCAAAACCCATTCCACCAGTTGCGCCCATTGCCCCGATTAAGGCGGAGAGTACCACGTTCCTAGGTGCGCCGGGAAATTCAGTTGAACCCGTACAACAGGACAGTGAGCAGCACAGTATTTCTGGGATACAAAAGTCAGCGCCAGTTCCGCTAGTCGGCAGAAGGCGGGAGACGTTCAAACGAGCACTGGTGTGGCTTCAGACGTCAAGAACGACCACGCGGCAAAATACGCTTTCGTTTTACTCAAAGGCACGCCAAAGCTGGCTGTTGGCTTTCCGATTGGTCGATATCAAGAAGGAATTACTTCGCGCGAGAGCATTCGCAAAAACAAAAGCCGGAAGCGGGATCCAACTCAGTCGCCGCTCTGCGCAGAAGACTCGCTCTGTTCTGTCGAATGTTGGGCGATTTCGTCTCGTTCCCGCATCGTATTCCGTTAGGGAGCGAGCGCACAATTTCTCCGCGCGTGCAAGACGTGTCTGTGGCTCTCTAATGGCGAGGCAGTTCAGACTATCTTCGGTTCGAACCATTCTCTTCGGGCTACCTGTTCGCGCTAGAATTCTGGTGGCGCGCAAACTCTCGGGGTGGGAAATGCGCTATGGACAGGCCCTTGATGATCGTCTGTGGACTTCAATGACACTCGCCGCAATCTGCGCAATCCTGGCACTGGTCATCGTCTCTGTTGTGCCGCACTACGCGTCAAAGGCACTACCCAGCAGAATCTTCGGATCGACTGCCACCGTGAGTGCGGACACGACACCGGCAATCAAACCGGGAGTGCAGCCTGAATCCGAAAAGAGTTCCTCGAACATAGCAGCCCCAACGGTCGCAATAACATCTGCCGTTGGGAGCAGCGCAACAAGTCCAAGCTCGGGAAAGCTGGTAGATGCTGCCGCACATCCGAAGCATGGGCATGACGGGGATGATGACTACGTCGCACCGGACACCTACAAGTACTACGGAAATAGTTCCAGCGACTCGCGTCACTAGGGCGGATTCTATTTCAGCGGGACAAGCCTTTCCATTAACTCTGAATAATCCTTTTTCTCCAAGCCGTGGACCTCACGATTGTAGGCATCAACCTTCGAAGAATAGTTCATGGAACAGAATTTTGGTCCGCACATGGAGCAGAAGGCCGCTTCTTTGTAGTAATCGTCGGGCAGAGTTTCGTCATGCATAGAGCGGGCCGTTTCTGGGTCCAGCGAAAGCGCGAACTGCTTCTCCCAATCGAACTTGTAACGTGCATAGCTCAGAGCATTGTCACGGTCTTGTGCGCCAGGGCGTTGGCGTGCCAGGTCAGCAGCGTGAGCGGCTATCTTGTACGCGATAATTCCATCTTTGACATCTTTTTCGTTGGGAAGCCCGAGATGTTCTTTCGGAGTCACGTAGCAAAGCATTGCCGCGCCGTGCCAGCCAATCATGGCAGCGCCGATAGCAGAGGTGATGTGATCGTAACCGGGCGCAACGTCGGTGACCAGCGGCCCTAGCGTATAGAACGGAGCCTCGTAGCAAAGCTCCCGCTCTTTATCGACCTGCTCCTTGATCTTGTCCATCGGAACATGCCCAGGCCCTTCGATCATGACCTGCACGTCGTATTGCCACGCTTTTTTCGTCAGCTCGCCTAACGTTTTCAGTTCAGCAAACTGCGCTTCGTCACTGGCATCGGCAATGCAGCCGGGGCGCAAGCCATCGCCTAGGGAGAACGAAACGTCGTGTTTCGCGAAAATCTTGCAGATGTCTTCGAAGGAGTCATAGAGGAAGTTCTGCTTATGATGATGTGCCATCCACTGCGCCAGAATAGCGCCGCCGCGGCTGACGATTCCGGTGATGCGCTTTGAAATCAGCGGGAGATACTGCACGAGAACTCCCGCGTGGATGGTCATATAGTCGACACCTTGCTCAGCCTGTTCGTCGATGACTTCCAACATGAGGCTGGCACTCAGGTCTTCGATCCGTTTGACCCGCGACACGGCTTCATAAATCGGAACTGTCCCGATTGGTACCGGCGAATGACGAAGAATGGCCTCGCGGATCTCATGAATATCGCCGCCGGTCGACAGGTCCATCGCAGTGTCAGCACCGTAGTGGACTGCGGTGTGCAGTTTCTTTAATTCTTCATCGACATTGGAGGTGACTGCGCTATTGCCAATATTGGCGTTGATCTTGCAAAGCGATGCCACACCAATACACATCGGCTCCAGCTCAGGATGATTGATATTCGCGGGAATAATCATGCGGCCATGCGCAACTTCGTCGCGGACCAGTTCGGGATTCAGCTTCTCCCGCTGAGCGACATACTGCATCTCTTCCGTGACTACGCCGCGCCGGGCATAGTGCATTTGTGAAAAATTGTCGTCGGTGTTCTCAGATCTCCGGCGTGTAATCCACTCCGCGCGGGGTTTGTATGCGCCGTTTCCGTTGTGTCCATTGCTATTGCCGTTTGAGAAAGGCATGAGTGAGGATCCTTAAATTCTTTATGAATCTAAATTATACGCGGTGAGCTAAGCGCCTCCTTCTAAGACAGAACCTCCACCACAGAGGACACGGAGGTACACTGAGAAGATCACACAGAGAACGTCGTCATTCTGTAAGTTCCACCTGCTGCTGAACACGCACAGGCCATGTCGCCGTAATGAATCCTATTGCATAGACGAACCCGATCACGGAAAAGCCGGCGATGAGATTTTTCTGCGCGACAGCCCCCACCAAATACGACTGCAACACCTGCAGAAGTGTTCCGGCAAAGTAGAACGTGTTCTGCACCCGTCCCATGAAATGTTGCGGAATCTGTTCCATCATGCTGGTGTTCATGGCAACACCGGTAATGCCACGGCCCGAGCCCATTAAGGCATAAACAAGTACAGCCAAGCCCAAAAAAGGCATCGTGGGCGCTGAGGTCATCAGTACAGCCAGTGCTC
This sequence comes from Terriglobales bacterium, assembly GCA_036557105.1. Taxonomy (GTDB): domain Bacteria; phylum Acidobacteriota; class Terriglobia; order Terriglobales; family Acidobacteriaceae; genus Gp1-AA145. The sequence continues at coordinate 15,033 of DATBIE010000058.1, read as the reverse complement.
CCAGCGAAATGGCAATTGAACGCCGCGCTCCAAACTTCTTGATGAACATGGGTGCGTAAAAAGCACTGATGAAGGCGCCAACTCCCCACCCTCCGTTGAGCCAGCCGTAGCCCACAGCTCCCTTGTGGTAGATGTTGTCGCTGAGCGGCGGCGTAACTACAACCCCCGTCATCATGGCGGAGAGAAACAGGGCATAGCTCGCGCCCAGCAGGACAAGCTCGCGATGGCCGCGAAGGAACTCGACGCCATCGCGCAACTCGCGAAAGAATTTCTGGACAGCGCTTTCAGCAGCCGCGATGTCAGTACGCAACTCGACTGGCCGAGGCACCACATGCCGACCCTTCCGGACTGCGAAATAGCACAGAAATGAAACCAGGTAACTGCTAACGTCCAGCATCAAGACTCCGCCAAGCCCAATCCTGTTGTAGACGAAGCCAACGATCGAACCGGCGATCAGCCACCCACCCTGCACACCAGCGAGCAGGAAGGTATTGGCATGAACAAACTGATCATCAGGCGTTAGTTCCTGGATCAGCGCGGTTATCGTCGGCCAGAACATCCAGAATCCAGCTGCGACCAACATGTTCATGGCATATAGCTCCCAAATCTTTACCTTGTGCACAAAGGCAAGCAGAGCTACAGCCAGGATCACCAGGGCACGTGCAGCATCCAGCATCATGACCAACCGGCGGCGGTCTTCGCGGTCGATGATGACACCGGTGAACGGGAGGAGAAGTATGGCGGGCAGCGTCTGGACGACAGCAAACGTGCCGAGCGCAATTTCGGAATGCGTGGCCTGCAGAATATACCAAGCGACGGCGGCGGAGTTCATCCCGCTGCCGAGCATGGAAATGACATTGGCGGCGAGGATAAAACGCAGGCCTTTTTTCTGCAAAATCGAACGCATAAGCTACTTTAAGGGAAGAGAGCGCGGGCGGGAAGTAGAAACAAGCTACTCTACTATTGGCCGTCATTGAGGCGTAGGATTTTAGGAGCGAGCTGTTATGGCGAAAGAGCAAACTACCGTTCGCAAAGTGTTAGAGAAGATCAAGCGGTTATTTAAACGGGAGCCTGAATTGCCTGAAGATCCCTACTCTTACGTTGGAGCTCCCAAAAAGCCCAGACTACCCGGCCGCAGCGCGGCAGCTGTAGTTGACCTTCCGGAAGAATGATTAAAAAGCAGTTTCAGACTTCCGATCGTCTGAATCGCCAATTCAGCCGGATCTTCTTCGATTCCCAGAGAAGGTAGACGATCACCAGCAGCATTACTGTTTCAATGGGGTGCTTGTATCGCTGGAAGGGATTTACCAAATAGTACGGGAGCGGATACACAAGCAGGAAAGGCGCAAGTAGCCAGCCATAGGGATTTCGTTTCACGAAAGTGAGCAGCAAGCCGGCGAACGCAAACAGAGCAGCCAGCAGGTACTCCACGTGACGCGCTACCCCGAAGTCGTAGCCGTGGAGAATCACAGTTTGCGGTGGCGCAGCCCAGAAATACCAAATTCGCAGCAAGGTGAAGCGAATAAACTCTCCTGGGTGTTCACGAATGAACTCATGGACCTCGGCCTTCTTTTCGTCCATGAATCCAATTTCACCGAGCTCCTGAAACCGACGCATAGAGACCGGATCATTGCCGGGATGTTCCCTGCGCGTCCATAGCCCTTCAGATGATTCGTTGTTCGCTTCGTGCAATTCCATCGGAAGATTGTCGCGAATGAAAATCCATCGATGAAGAGCGTGATAGTTCCTGATCGTCCATGGAGTAATACATAGCAGCATGATGACCAGAGAAATTGTGGGGCCGGTAAATCGCAATGAGGATCGGGTCTGATAAACGTACCAGGCCAAGAAAAACGGTAACAGGATCACGAGCGTCGTATTCGTCAGGAGAATAAGTCCCCACAGCAGGCCGTAGATGAACCAGTCACGGAGGCGCGATTGGTCTGCCATGCGGATGCTAAGCCACAGAGCAAGGCTGAGAAGAAATGTGGAGAAGCTGACTTCCCAGATGATTCGGACAGGCCAATAAATCACATACGGAAAAACAGCCCAGGTCCAGGCTGTGGCGCGTCCCACTGATTCGTTGTAAACGCGAGACCCAATCCTGAACAGCGTCCAGCAAGTGAGCGACGCGAAAATGCTGTTGAAAGTCAGCATCGCGAATGCGGCTGCGTGAGTGTACAAGCCAAAAACCTTGAACGCTGCTGCAATGATGTAGGGGTAAACTGGGGCGGCCCATGCGCTGGGACCAGAACTCAGATCCGTGGGTGAACTGAATCCTTGTCCGTCAATGATAGATCGCGCGATTCGCCCCATCTCCCAACCGAATTGGAAATGATCACGCAGTGGATTGGTACGATACGTGTGTCCAACAATGATGACAAGCAGCCGCAAAACGAATGCAACAAGAACAATGAACAGAATTGAGCGCCGGAAGGGCTGTTGTTGAGATGTCTGCCCTAAGACGTTCACGGATTCTCGGGCTTGAGGTGTTGCGGTCTGCACTTGGTTCAGACTACAGCAATTCAATTTGGCGGGCGAGAGCCTGAACCCCGAACAGAAGTCGAGAGCCTGCGATTTCCCCTTTAGAGATGCTTGCGCAGTCGCTCTTTCGGAGCTAGGATTCGGCACGCAAGTCAGGAGGTCACGCCAATGACAATTATGCGCAGATCGGTCCTTGCAATTCTCTTGTCGATCTCTTTGTTTTTATGCAGCCGATTGACCCCGGTCCTGTCGGCCCAGGTTGATACGATCACAATTCCGGCGGGCACTCCCGAGGACAACGACCTGAATAAGATCAGTAAAGAACAGGACGCGCAAAAGAAGGTCGCCATGTACCAGGATTTTCTGCAGAAATATGCTTCGAATCCGGCCGCTGTGGCGTTCGGGAATTGGCAACTGTCACAGTACTATCAGGGAACTGGCGACCTCCAAACAGCGCTGGAGTTCGGCGACAAGGCGGTCGCTGGTTCTCCGCATAACTTGGATATCCTTGCCTCGCAAGTGCAGATCGCGCAGCAACTCAAAGACAATGGGCGCATCTTCAAGTACTCCATTCAGGGCGGAGAAGCGTTCGACTCTATCGACAAACAACCGAAGCCGGCCGGCTTGAACGACTCGGATTTCGCATCAATGATCGCCTCACAAAAAGACACACATAAGAACTCCTACGAGTTTTTCGAAGACGCGGCATTCAATTCCATTGCCGCAGAGAACGATGCCAAGACCCGTATGGATTACATAGATAAATTCACGACGACATTTCCGAAGTCGAAGATGGATGAGCAGGTGACGCAGTACGCGATGCTTTCTCTCTCGGAGCTAAGAGACAGCAAACGACTGCTGGAGTACGCGGACAAGGCACTGGCTGCAAATCCGAACAACTTGCCCGCTCTCCTGCTGTTGGCGAATACCTACGTGGACAGTTCTGAGCCCGGCGCGTTGGCCAAAGCCACTGGCTACGCGCAGAAAGCGATCGTCGCGGCGAAAGCCGATGATCCGGCCGCAGACAAGACGCAGAAGGTCTCAGCTGGAGTTGCACACTCGGTGATGGGGCGCGCCTATGCGAAAGAATCAAAGACGCTTCCCTCAATTGGGGAATTAAAGTCCGCGATCACGTTGCTCAAAGGACAGGACGAACAGCAATACGCGGTAGCCTCCTATTACCTGGGATGGGACTACGCCAAAATCAACAAACTGACAGAAGCCCGAGCAGTGCTGAACGAAGCGGCAGGAATTCCAGGGCCGATACAACAGCCAATCAAAGACTTGCTTACCAAGGTCAACACCGCACGCGCGGCAGGTAAATCACAATAGTCCGATTTATTTGTGAGCAAGATCGTCTGAAAGAAGCCTTGCCTTGTACGCCAAAGTCTGGGCCCGGTTTGTATCACCAGCGGCTGATGCGGCCTTAGCCTGGCGCATGTAGGTGTGTATCTGCTCGAGCGTGCCTTGTTGTTCTGAGTTTAACTCACGTGCCGCTACCCTCTTCAAATTGGCATCAGTTGCGGCCAAAAGTTCTTCCGTGCTTATGCGCTGATGCTGTGCTTGCTCCGGAGCCACTGCAGGCGACAATTGCGCGGACTTGTCGCTGGTGCCACCGTTTTTCACCACGGTCTTGCTGCTTCCGTCAGGTAACTTTTGCGTCGTCGAATTCGCCTTTTTCGCGGTCTTCCGCTTTCTGTGCCTCAGGACCGGTGGCTTTGGGGTGGCGGTCTTCTCGCCAGGCGTAACCGAATTGCTGCTCGGAGCAACGTCCTGCGCCGGAGCAGGACCAGCGTTTTGATCCCCGGTATTGGGCGAAGGGGCGCTCTGTTGTGAGGTGTTATTTACCTGAGCCGGTTCCTCTTGAGTCGAACTTTGTGCCTGCAATCGCGATCCCGGATCGGCCAGCCAGAGAAACAGGCAGAGAATTACAAACGACGTATGAGTGGCGCGCAATTTCATTTATGAATCCCGGCTACACCTAAATTCTATAAATCCGAATGATTCCTAACTACGTTCGAGCAGCAGCTTCTTCCAGCGGCACTGAACGGGTCTCGGCCAACGGCAAACACAAGCGGAATGTGGTGCCCTTCCCTTCCACCGATTCGAAGTCGACCGATCCATAATGCCATTGCATGATCTGATAAGTCTGCGCAAGGCCAATGCCGCTTCCGGTCTTTTTGGTTGTGAAGTATAGCTCGAAAATCTTATCTTGAAGCGCGGCCGGAATTCCCCCGCCCTGGTCTCGCACTTCCGTAATCACTGAGTCTTCATTCGTGTGCGCAGAGATCGTCAAAACACCGCCATTTGGCATTGCCTGCACTCCATTGAGCACAACATTAAGAATTGCCTGTTTAATAAAATCGGCGTCAACCTTAACAGGCATGGGACTCGCGGGCAGATCCCGCGCGAGAGTAACCCCGTGTTGTTCCGCATCCGGCGCGGCGAGCAGGGCAACTTCATCGAGCACGGTCCGCAAATCCGCTTCCTCGACGTGCAGATCACGGGGACGCGTGAAGTCCACAAGTATTTGTACGACACGATCCAACCGATGAATTTCGCTATCGATTATGTCTACATGACGATTTGTGTCAGGATCGAGCTCTTGCAGTTTGTTGCGCAGCAATTGAAGGTGAAGAACGATGGCGTTGATCGGGTTCTTCACCTCGTGCGCTACGCCGCGAGTCACGCGTCCACTGGCGGAGATTCTGCGGGAAAGTTCAATCTCATCCTCAATGCGTCGCACTGATTCCGCGTCGCGCATAGTGAGAAGCGCGCCGATCTGTGTTCCCTTTTCCTGAATGAAATCCAGTGAAACCTCGACTCGGCGTCCATTTGAAGTCTCCATTTCCCGCTGCGCGACGTTGTGACGCAAGCGAAAAGCGTCAAGCATCGTGCTCCCCAGCGGTGACTCCAGCGAGAAGATCTCATTGGCAGTTCGCCCCAGCAGTTCAGTACGTGATCTACCCAGAAAACTCTCGATCGCAGCGCTGACCAGGACAACTCGGGAATCGCGCGTAAATAGCATTAGACCATCCTGAAGACTGGACATAATCTGGTCCACATTGTTCTTCAGGGCAGAGAAAATCTCGCGCGTGTCGCGCATCTGCCGTCCCAGGTTGGCGATCTTCATGCTGACCTGACCGTACTCATCGCCACCTCGGGGCGGGGATTTCAGATCCCCATCATCGCCTGCCATGCTGTCCAGACTGCGATTGATATGCTCCAGCGGTCCAAGGGCGATGTGCGAAAGTAAGGCTGCGAGAATGAGCGAACAGAGAACGGCGACTCCGGACAAGGTGAACGAGCGCTGCAGCTTTGGCGTTAGCTCGTTCCTCAAAAATACGGTCGAGACCCCGACGTGAATGCTGCCGAAGGTTTGGCCGTTGAGCAGCAGAGGAATATGAACGTCATAGACAGTAGGTGCCCTGTAAACCAAACGAAGCTTCTGCCGGAATCCGGCATTTTGCAGAATGGAGAAATCAGGCCGCTCTTCGATCTTTTTACCGATGAGGCTCGGATCGGTATCAAGAATCGCCTTGCGGTCGGCGTCGAGGATCGCTGCGTCGTAAATCGTGGGCCAACTCCCCACGACTGACTCCAACATCGTGTTCAGGTCACGATCCGTGCCAAGGTAATATGTAACGCCGCGTCGCAGCGCTTCAGGATTGCTGGTATCGATGCGAGTGCTGCTCAGGTCAGGAGCGGCATTGCTCGCAAGAAAAGCAAGCTGGGATGTCAGGAAAGCCGCCGTGTCATGAGCATTGTTAATTCCCTGGCGAAGAATCTGGGAAATGTAGAGATAGGAAGCGCCGGAAACAAGCGCAGCCACCATAAGTGTGATGGCCAATACGATTTGGGTCCTGCGACGCATGCGGTTTTGCGATCAACTTCAGCCAGCTCAGTTCAGCCTATTAACAGCTGAAGGAGCGCTACGGCTCCTTGAGCTCTTCTGCCTCCTCTTTCTCGTCCTTCTCACTTCGATTCGCTCCATCCTGTCCAGAGCTGCCATACTCTTTCAATTTATTGTGCAGGGTTTTGAGGCTAATACCCAGAATTTCGGCGGCGCGGGTCTTGTTATTGTTGGTGGATTCCAAGGTCTTCAGAATCAGCAAGCGCTCGGCCTCTCCGACGGTTGTTCCCACGCCAACACGGATTGAGTCCGCCTCATCTTCTGAAAGCCGGACGGGAGCGTGACCAAATCCAGGCGGCAAATGCTTGGTTTCGACTGCCGGACCTTCGCACACAATCACCGCACGTTCGAGTGTGTTGCGCAACTCGCGAACATTTCCCGGCCAGGTGTAATTTCGCAGCGCATTCAGGACGGCCTCGCTGACCGTGGCGACCTGGCGGCCGTGCTTTGAACTCATCTCCGCGAGTAGGGATTGCACGAGATCGGGGATGTCTTCGCGATGTTCGCGCAAGACTGGCATGTGGATGTTGAACACATTCAGGCGGTAGTAAAGGTCGTTGCGCAATTCCCCACGAGAAACGGCTTCCTCAGGAACTTTATTCGTGGCGGCGAGAACACGCACGTCAACAGTAGTTTCAGTTCTGCTGCCCAAGCGACGCAACTTACGGTCTTCGAGCACGCGCAACAGCTTGGCCTGGGTGGCAATCGGCATTTCGCCGATCTCATCCAGCAACAGGGTCCCGCCTTCGGCGAGTTCGAAGCATCCAGTGCGTCGTTCAAGGGCGCCCGTGAACGCGCCCTTCTCGTGGCCGAAGATCTCACTCTCAATTAGGGTTTCGGGAATTGCTGCACAATTGATGGCAACAAATGGTTTTGTGCGGCGCGGACTCAATTCGTGAATTGTACGAGCCACCAGTTCCTTCCCCGTGCCGCTTGCCCCGGTTATCAGTACTGACGCTGTGCTCGGCGCAACCATTTCGATCAGCCGGAAGATTTCCTGCATTTTCTTGGAAGGCCCGATGAGCGACCCTAGTGAACCCGAGTCACGCAGACGGCGACGCGTGGCTTCCAGCTCCACACGTGTGCCAAGAAGCGCAGAAGCGTTCTGTAGGATCGTCCGCAGACGGCTCGTGTCGATGGGCTTAGCAATGTAATCGTAAGCGCCGATCCGCATCGCCTGAACTGCGCTATCAATGCTTCCCTGCGCGGTAACTACGATGACGGCAATCGTTTGATTGTCAGCGGCAATTTTTTCCAACAGTTCCATACCGCTCAGTCGCGGCATTTTCAAATCGGTGATTACGATGTTAGGGGACCAGGAGGTAACCTTCTCATGTCCCTCCTGCCCATCGCGTGCGGTTTCGGCGAGATATCCCCACGAGGAGACTAGTTCAGCCAAGCCGCTGCGCTCGTTTTCCTCGTCTTCGACGATCAGTACTCGTTCCTGGCTCATGTGTACCCTCATTATTCAGGCTCCCGCCTCCGCTCGCAAGCGGTGAAGAGCCAAGCCTTACTCCGGAGGACGAAAGTACCGAAGGCCATCGGTTAATATGGATATCAAAATGTCTGACACGCCATTATGGGCGCCTGACGATCAGTCTGCGCGATTGGCGGAGCTTACCGCCACAACCGAGGACCGCGCCAAGGAAGCGCCCTTGCGGCGCGATGTCCGCTCGCTCGGGATCCTGCTGGGCAGAGTCTTGGTGGAGCAAGCCGGTGAGCCGCTGTTCAAAACAGTCGAGCAGCTTCGCGGCCTGCTTATCCAGGCCCGCGCACGTTCGGCGCGTTCCCATCCCAGTACGGAGGAACTTGAAGAAGCACAAGAAATCATTGGCGACCTCGAGCTCCAGCAGTCGTACCGCGTTGCCAAGGCGTTTGCGATTTATTTCGAACTGACCAACCTAGCGGAGACCAACCATCGAAAACGACGCAGAAGGGCTGGGAAACTGACCGCGAGTCAAGTGCCGCCCGGCTCGTTTCGTGGCACTCTGCTCCGGATGCGCGAAGCTGGAATGAGTTCCCAGGAGGCACTGGAGGCACTGCGGCAAGTCAAGGTGGTCCCTGTCTTTACCGCTCATCCGACCGAAGTTGCACGGCGGACCGTGTTGTTAAAACGGCGATGGATTGCGAAGCGATTGGAACGGTTGGATCGTTTGCCGATGCCGCGAGCCGATGCACTCGACCTGGAGAACGCAATCGCCGCAGAAATCACAGCACTTTGGCAAACCGATGAAGTTCGAGTAGTAAAGCCGCAGGTAACCGATGAAATCCGCATGGGATTGGATCACTATCCTATGTCGATTTTTGACAGCTTGCCGCGGCTCTATCGCGAGATGCGAGAGTCTTTCGCCGAAGTGTATCGAAAAGAACTGTGTGCAGCGCAAATACCGCAGGTGCTTTCATTCGGATCATGGATCGGCGGCGACAGAGATGGGAATCCGTTCGTCACTCTCGAAAGTACGCACGAAGCTCTTGAACGCGCGCGCAACACCGTCCTTCAACACTACATCGAGGAAGTCGAACGGATCATTGCACCGCTGAGTTCGTCCTGCCGGCAGGTGGCTATTTCGGAAGAGTTCCAACGGCGGCTCTCCGAATATGCGGAGCGCATGGGTGAGGAACCGGCACGGCTCGGAAGGATTTCTCCGACCGAGTTATACCGACGTTTTCTGGCGTACGTAATTATGCGGCTGCGCAAAACACGAGAGTCCAAGGAGAATGCGTACTCCGACGCGAGAGAATTTGAACGCGACTTGCACATTGTTTATAACAGCCTGGCTGAAAATCGAGGGGAAAAGCTTGCGCGGCTGTTCCTTGATCCCCTTCGCAGAAAAGCGCACACATTTGGATTTCACCTGTCGACGCTTGATATCCGGCAACACGCTAAGACCCACGCCCAGGCGCTGGAAGAAATAAGAGATTCCGCAGAAACCAAAAATTTGCCTGCGAGTATTGAGCTCTTTCGAAAAATACGGGAGTGGAAGGACGACTTCGCCGCAGACGCAATTCGTCAGTACGTCATCAGCGGAGTCGAATCTGCCGATGACGTTCATGCGGTCCTGGAGTTGGCCAAGCATGCTGGTGTTGACCTCGCCGCCAAGGGTGATGATCCGGGGCTGATGCCAGTGCCGCTCTTCGAGTCAATCCAAGCCCTTCGCCATTCTTCCCAGATCATGGACCAGCTATGGAGCGATGCCGGGTACCGGCGACTTGTCGATTCATGGTCCGGGTGGCAGGAGGTTATGCTCGGCTACTCGGATTCGAACAAAGATGGTGGAATGCTGACCAGCATTTGGGAGCTGTACAAAGCCCATCGTGCGCTGCATGCTTGTGCTCGCAAGCACAATATTCAGCTCCGGCTCTTTCATGGTCGCGGCGGAACCGTCGGCCGTGGCGGTGGACCTACTCACGCAGCAATTCTGGCGCAACCGGTGGGAGATTTCTCCGGCGAGATCCGAATCACAGAGCAGGGTGAGGTATTGAACTGGAAGTACTCCGATCCGGTTCTCGCGGAATGGAATTTGGAGATCATGATCGCCGCTTCGCTTGAAGCGCTCACCAGACCGGACGGTCCCGCCGCGAATGCCGACAAAAAATGGGAGGGCATCATGGATCGAATATCGGCTGATGCGTTCACCTTCTATCGGAAGAATGTCGCCGAGAATCCAGATATTCTCCCGTACTTCCTTCAAGCGACACCTGTCAACGAACTCGAACATGCCCGCATTGGGTCACGTCCTTCGCGGCGCTCGGCCAGTCAGCGACTCGAAGACCTGCGCGCCATTCCGTGGGTCTTCGGCTGGATGCAGAGCCGGCACGCGCTTCCGGCATGGTTCGGTGTGGGCCACGCCCTGGAGAAGTACGCTATGGCGGAACCAGCTGCCGAGCGACAGCTTCAGGAAATGATGGACCAGTTCCCGCTATTCAACGATCTGATCCGCAACGTAGAGTTGGCTATGGCAAAGGCGGATCTGGCGATCGCTCAGCTTTATGCGTCGTTGGTCAAAGACGAGAGCTTGCGTAGCCGCGTTTGGGAGATGCTTGTCGACGAGTTTGAAACTACACGGCGAATGCTGCTGGTTGTGAAAAAGCAGGAAAAGCTGCTGGAGAAAAATCCTGTGCTTTCCAGGTCTATCCGTCTGCGCAATCCCTATGTCGATCCGATGAGCCTGATTCAGGTGGATTTATTACGTAGAAAGCACGCAGGCGACAATTCCGAGGAGCTGAATTATGCACTCGGGGCCACGATAAATGGAATCGCGGCAGGGCTGCACAATACAGGTTGAAAAGGCACTGTCTGCGGGTTGTAAAAATCGAGCAGCCACTTTCGAATCCTGTTGACTCTGAGTAGATGCAATCTTAATGTTCGTTGCAGTACCGAGGTACAAACCTCATCGCCCTAAACCTACAAACCTCGGCAAAAAAGAAAGCGCCTTGCTGGAGTAAGGCGCTTTCGGGAGCTTGTTGGGAAGCTCAAAATTGAATTAAGCACAATCTAACACTACACAATCGAAGGTGGAATCAGGTTTGGACTGTAGAAATCGTCTAAGCTTGTCGTATATCCTGTTGCATTAACGTGTTTTGAACGAACGTTAACGATCAGAAACGGACAGAACCAATGCCCATCTTCGAATATTCGTGCAACAAATGCGATCATCGATTTGAAACTCTTGTCATCGGAAAAGAGAAGCCTTCGTGCCCGAAGTGCCGCAGCAAAAGCCTCTCGCCTCAACTCTCGGTCTTTGCTGTTTCAGCTAAGGGTGGTACCGGGGCAAGTATCCCGCCTGGAGCATGCGGCACCTGTGGAGATCCACGCGGCCCTGGCGCCTGTTCAATGTCTGATTTGGACTAGCTGTAACCGCCTGTGTTTACAAGGCTTGTTCTGGCACTCCAGTACCCTGCCGGGTGGTAACGCCCGTAAATTTCCTACCTGATCTTTCTCCGGCACAATGGCCCAAGCTCAGCCGAGGAGGCCTATGGATCGCCGCCAAACGCCACGTGTTGAAGTCCAGCTTCCGGTACAGGTTTGGGGAATGGATGCCTATGGCCAGCCATTCACTACTGCTGCGTTGGTGACAAATATGAGCGCAGGCGGCCTTGTAGTCGAGGGTCTGACACGACGCGTTCGAAACGAAGAAGTACTGGACGTGAAGATGGGCGATGAAATGGCGCAATTCCGTGTTGTCTGGGTCGGCGCGGAAGGCGTTCTCGGCTTGGAGCGTATCACTGCCCAGAGTTTCATGCCGAACTCAGTCCTCGCGCATTGCGCGCAGGCAGCCGCTGCGTGTTGAAGTGCTCATTGAGAGGCCCAGATCGCATTTCTTGTTTTGTTGAATTTTGACTCTGATTTGCCTTCACTGAAACCTTTTAATATCCTGCAACTCTGACCTCTGCAATCGGTCCACTGATCTCCACGACACGAGGAATACTGATGCGAATTTTCCCCCTGGTCATGCCACTCGCGCTGGCGATAATTTGCATGTCGTCCGCCTCAGCTCAACAAACTCGACCTCTCCGCCTGATGCCATGGCCAGCCAGTGTAAAAGCGGACGCGAACGCGCAACCGCTGCTGATCCAAACATCTTTTTCCGTGGGAGTACATAACAGCACCGATCCGCACCTGCGGCGCGCCATCGAAATATTTTTGAATGACCTGCGCCGCCACACAGGATCGCTGTTACTTGATTTCAGAATCATCAATGACCCGGCAAACGCACAGCTTCGAGTGAACGCCGATCACCCAAGCAAAGAAATCCAGGAACTCGGAGAGGACGAGTCTTACAAGCTGGAGGTAACCGCCGCGGGCGCCGACTTGAGCGCGCCAACGACTCTCGGAGTTATGCGCGGACTGCAAACGTTTCTTCAATTGGTTGAGACCAGTCCCCAAGGCTTCGCGGTCCCGGCGGTAACGATTGACGACAAGCCGCGTTTTCCCTGGCGCGGATTGATGATCGATAGTGGGCGTCACTTCATGCCGGTCGAGGTCATCGAGCGCAATCTCGACGGCATGGCGGCAGTCAAGCTGAACGTTTTCCATTGGCACCTGTCGGACAACCAAGGCTTTCGAATTGAGAGCAAGAAATTACCGAAGCTGCAAGAGATGGGATCAGACGGCCAGTTCTACACGCAAGAACAAGTCCGCGACGTGATCGCCTACGCGCGCGATCGTGGAATTCGCGTGATTCCGGAATTCGACATGCCAGGGCACAGTACGTCGTGGTTCGTGGGATATCCCGACCTGGCAAGCGCGCCAGGGCCCTATTCGATTGAGCGTAAGTGGGGCGTCTTCGATCCGGCAATGGATCCGACACGCGAGACCACATACAAATTTCTCGATACCTTTATCGGCGAAATGGCAAAGCTCTTTCCTGACCAGTTCTTCCATATTGGCGGAGACGAGGTAAACGGCAAACAATGGGACGCCAACCCAAAAATCCAGGAGTTCATGCGTGCTCACAATTTGAAGAACAACTCCGACCTGCAAGCGTATTTCAATACACGCATACAAAAGATCGTGGCGAAACATAGCAAGACCATGGAAGGTTGGGACGAGATTCTCCGTCCCGACCTGCCCAAGAGCATTGTGATTCAGTCATGGCGGGGTCAGCAGTCACTCGCGGATGCGGCAAGACAGGGCTATCGCGGATTGCTTTCATCTGGCTACTACCTCGACTTGATGCAACCTGCGTCACAACACTATGCCGTTGATCCATTTGCCGATGGCGCGGCGAATCTGTCTGACGAAGAAAAGGCGCGAATCCTTGGCGGCGAAGCTTGCATGTGGGCGGAATACGTTTCACCGGAAAACATCGATTCGAGAATCTGGCCGCGAGCAGCTGCGATTGCAGAGCGGTTGTGGTCTCCCCAAAACATTACTGACGTGAACTCGATGTATTCGCGAATGGACTACGTCAGCGAATGGCTCAATGCTTATGGGCTGACTCACAACACCAACTACGCCGTGATGCTGGATCGAATGACAGGCGGCGCTGACATCAGTGCTTTGCGGACTCTCTCAAGTGTGGTTGAACCCGTGAAAGGCTATGCGCGCGAGGGACTCGCCACGTCGGAAGCGACAGCATTCACCCCGCTAAATCGCATGATTGACGCAGCCCGGCCGGAGAGCGAAACCGCGCGTGAATTCGGAGAGCTAGTGAACCAATTTGTTTCCGGCCAGAACAGGCCAGGGCTGGAGATGCAAATTCGTTCGCAACTTGAGGAATGGCGCGACAATAACGTCGAACTCAGTCGCGTGGCTCAGAAATCATCTTTCGTGCAAGAGGTAATGCCGCTTTCGCAGAGTCTTTCGTCCCTAGCTGCTGCGGGACTGCAAGCATTGGACTACCTTGATCGCGGGGAGCGCGCGCCCGACGCATGGAAAGTGCAGCAACTTCAGCTTGTGCAGGAGGCAGTTCAACCGAAAGCACAGCTATTCCTGAAGGTAGCCGGCCCTGTACAGAAGCTGATTCAGGCCAGTGCGGGAGAAAAGCCTACGGAGCTCGCGCTGCCGAAAAGCGCTAACGATTGAGGCATCATTTGTCGCAAATCCGCGATTGAGATGGGCAAACCAATGAATTCTTAAGCAGCTAGATTTCGCAGGAACTTCTTAGCACGAGCGCCGCGGCCTCGCCGCAACACTGGAACACTCGCCTCCCACGGCTCTTCTACGCCCATCAGCGCAACTGCTCCGCCAGCCAAGGCCATATTCTTACTGAAGTTCACCATTTCATTCATGCGCTGCTGGGGATCCTCCTGCTTCCAGAAGTCGTGCATCACTGGCGAAACTCCGGCAAGAAAACCGAGAATCGCCATCGTACCGAGCTTGGGCTTAACTCCAAGCAGAATGCTTGTTCCGCCTGCAATCAAGGCTGCGCCCGTGGCCCGTACCGCTATCTCTGGCTTGGGAACCTTCTTCGACCCAGCGTATTGGGAATACTGTCGTGTTTGTTTGAAATGGTTGATGCCGGCGTAGATAAAGTAGCCGCCGAACATGATGCGGCCAAGAAGAAAAGGAACTCGCATAGTTTCTCTCCGAAGGCGTTTCGATTCGTGGCCCGAAAACGGCGTTGCCCCGTAGCGAAACCTTTACCAGGAAGAGCAAATGCACAACCACAGAGGACACAAAGAGCACGGAGTTAAGCCACAGAGTAACTCCTGATAGACTTTCCTTTGACTCGGTCTGATTCGACTACCGCTCCTTCCGTTGACGAACTCTCAGCTCATTCTATTTCCATAAACACTCAGGAGCTCTGCCGTCACTACCAGATGGGCAGCAGCATTATTCGTGCCGTGGATGGTGTGACCCTCGAAATACAATCCAGCGAGTTTGTCGCACTACTTGGTTCATCCGGATCAGGAAAATCTTCTTTGCTGAATTTGCTTGCCGGGCTCGATTCGCCAACTTCGGGCAGCGTCGTTGTTGGCGGACAAAATCTCGGGGCCTTATCGCGCGAAGGGCTGGCGAAATACCGGCGACATACCGTTGGAATGGTCTTTCAATCGTTTAACCTGATTCCCAGCATGACCGTTCTCGAAAATGTCGAGCTGCCATTGAGATTCGCTGAAGTGGATCGCGGCAAACGGTCCGCCCTGGCTTCGGCTGCGCTCGAAAAGGTGGGGCTTAGCGGAAGAATGCA
>DATBIE010000057.1:0-7274 GCA_036557105.1 Terriglobales bacterium | reverse complement strand
ATTGCGCGCGGGTGAGCCGGTAATCGAAGTGCTTGGGCCGGACAACCCCAGCCTGGTTACAGCGGTGCGGGAGGGAAATCCCAATCCAACGCGCAAGGAACGGAAGGCTCCCGATCACATTGAGTTAGTTTCAATGACCATTAAGCCGGGAGAGGAAATTATTGTCGGTCAACGATTGCGTGCGGTGTTGCGAGCCGCGCAGAAGAAAGCGGCGGCGGCATGAAACGCGGAGATCGACAAGGCAGTGGAATGTCAGAGCTAGTCGGCGTTGTCGTTGTTTTGATCTTGACCGCGATTTGCGCAACCTCGCAAATCCGCGCCGTGGTTCCATCGCAAGCTTCTCCAGCCGGCAACCGCTTCTCTTCCCCCGCCGTAGATGCCGGAGACTACGTCTACATCTCCGGGCAAGGGCCGCGCCGCACGGATGGCACAGTGCCGGCAACATTTTCCGAGCAGGTACGACAAGCTCTGGCAAACATCAAGGCAATCGTGGAATCTGCGGGCCTTTCCATGGACAACGTGGTTTATACACAGGTCTATCTGCAGGACATGAGCCAGTACGGCGAGATGGATCGCGCATTTGGGGAGTATTTTCCCAAAACGCCTCCTGCACGTTCGGTTCTTGGCGTTGCCCGTGTTTCGGATCCACCGGTGGAGATCAATGCCGTGGCCGTGCGTGATTTGACCGGGCGGCGCGCCGTCGTGCCCCCGAATGAAAAATCATCCCAAAGCGCATCTCCCGGCATGCTCACGCATGATCGGCTATTTGTTTCCAGTTTGAGTGGAGTCGATCCGGTGACAGGCAAAATCCCGGACGATCCTGGCGCGCAAGTTGATCTCGCTCTGGATCGCATGCAATCCGTGCTCAGGGCTGCCGGTCTTGACATGCCGAATATGGTCATGGTGAATCCCTATCTCACCTCTGAAATGCCGCATCGCGTAATGAACCAACACTATGCGCAGCGTTTTGAATTCGGCAACACGCCCGCCCGCGCCACGATCGATGTCGTGAGTCTGCCGGGTGGAGCGCATATCGAATACACAGGCGTCGCTGTGCGTGATCTGTCGCAGCGAAAGGCGGTTCGTCCAAAGAACATGCCGCCCAGCCCAACTGCCAGTCCCTGCGTCTTTGCGGGGGACACGTTGTATTGCTCCGCCAAAGACGGCTTTATTCCAGGACCTCATGGCGGCGTTTTTGCCACTACCACTCAACACCAGCTTCGTCAGACCATGCGCAACCAACTGGACAACCTTGAAGAAGCTGGCATGAGCTTCGATGAGGTCGTTTCCACGAATATCTATCTGGACGATCTATCCGACCAACAGCCGTTCGATCCCATATACGCCGAGTACTTCGGGCCGGTGATGCCCTCAGCAACGACCATTCAGCAGATCGCCCCGACCGAACGTAAAGCCGACAATGAGGGCCACTTCCCTGGCCTGGAGCAGGTTTCGTTGATCGCGGTTAGAAAGCATCCCAAATAGGTCGAAAACGTCCCAAACACGCGTTTTTCGTAAAATTCGCTTGTATCCTTTCATTTTTGCTTGACAACGCTCTTAATCGAACATAAAAGAAAGCAAACAAAATGATCCGCTCGCAAAACTGCCGTCCCCTCCGGCAGGAGTTCAGTTCTGTCCACAAGGACCGTCCCGTACGCCTGTTTTGTACATTGCTGCTTTTGCTGCCGTGCGTACTTCCAAAGATCGCCACCGCTGAAAGTGATGAGACGCCTTGGACGCACTATGTGCGCATTGGCGCCTACGGGCTGCGCGGTGACAACGCGGAGCAAATTGTGCGCGACGCACAGCGCGATGGGGTCTTCGGCATTGAGGTTGATAACGACATCGAGGGCCGCTACGAAAGCTTTCTGGATCCCGAGCCCAAGCTGAAGGCAATTCATGCAGTCGCGGAAAAGGCGCATGCGGTCGGGAACTATGCCTACGTTTATGTTGCCGGGACTGAGTGCATTACTGCGAACGCCGCGAACACGCCTCATTCAATGGCGAAAGACCACCCCGATTGGCTGCAAAGGAAGATCACTGGTGAGCCGGCGGTATTCGGTGGAGGAACTGCCTTCTGGATCAAAAAAGGCGACGAGGATGTCTGGGTCACTCCCTACGCTCCGGGATGGCGCAAGATTTATATGGAACGGATCAGGCAGATCGCTGGCACTGGAATCGATGGCATTTATGTCGATATTCCCTACTGGATGACGCACTTCGAGGGCTGGGAAAATACCTGGGCCAGCTTCGACGATTACACGGTAGAGGCATTTCGCAAGCAGACCGGCCTGAACGCAAAGAAGGACCTGAAGCTGGGAGACTTTTCTGATCCCAACTTCCGCAAGTGGGTCGATTTTCGCATTCAAACCTTCACCGACTTTATGGATGAAATCGGGAAAAACGCGAAATCGGTGAACCCGAAAATCCAGATCATTCCAGAAATCTATCCGGGAATCGAAGAAGCCGCGGTCAGGGTCGGGGCTGATGTATACAGTCTTTATCCGGTGGTCGATGTGATCGCTCATGAGTACTCGTTCGGAGAAGGTGGCCACTTGGCTGCTCAGCGAAATCCACTCGACTGGTTCAATTACCAGGTTGGAATGTATTCCTTCCGTGCTTTCGCAGAAGGGAAACCAAGCTGGATTCTGAATTACTCATGGGATGGGCAGAAGAACATCAGTATTCCTGAATCCATGAAAAACCTCGCCATGTCAGAGGTGATGGCCAATTGCAATTTCTGGGATGCTCCCGGCCATTCCATGGCAGGGTCGAACGATTACCCGACCCGGAGACAAATCTTTGCTTGGATCAAAGCGAATGAGAAAGCGGTATTTGATCCGCGGACTCCAATTTCGCCTATTGGTGTTTATTTCTCTCCGAAGACGCGCGACTACTACGCTGACGAGTTCATTACCTCTTATCGCGGGATTCTTATTCTGCTGATGCAGAAGCATCTGGAGTTTCAAGTTGTAACCCCGCGCACGCTCTCTTCATTCCAGGGAAGTACGTTAGTTATTCCGAACGCCCGCATTATGGGAGACGATGAGAGGACTTCGCTACGCAAATACGCGGAGACAGACAAGACACTCGTGATTACTGGTGAGGACGCAACCCAATTGGGCGATCGCGGTAACGTCGTGCGTTTCAGCAACCATCCCGGCGCGGAGTACTACGCCAGCTTGAAAAAGGATTTTGCATCGGCCAATCCCGATGAAGAGAAGCAATTCTTGGATAGCCTGAAGCCGGCGCAACAAATCCACATCTCGGCTGGAATTTCCGTGGCTACATCGATTTCAAGCGTAGACGGCAAGCCGCATGTCTTCTTCGCAAATTTCACTGGGCTGCGTGGCGGAGCAAACCCGGTGCAAACGCCGCAGACCGGAGTAAAAGTTACCGTCGAGGGTGTTGACAAAGGACATGGATTTTTTCTTCCATTTCTTGGGCAGGTTTCAACGGTGGAAGGAACCGCGAATAACAGCGCGCTAACGTTCACCTTGCCTCCGATTCAGAAGGGCGCCGTATTTTGGTGGGAACCGCAAGAGTAATGGTCACAGCTATCTAAAGATCACAATTCGGCTTGAAAAGTCCGAAGGATATGGGGCTTATTATGACAATGACTGCGAAACTCTGCCGAGTACTTCTCGTCACATTCGTTTTCTTCTCCTCAGCCGTTTTGCTGCTTGCGCAGGGCACATACAGGTCACAAATAACCGGTGTTGTTACAGACTCCAGCGGCGCCGTCGTTCCACATGCCCAGGTGACCATCACCGAGACGGGGACGAACATTGCGACTTCCATCCAAACGAACGACAGGGGCGAATATTTTTTCACCGGCCTGCGACCATCTACTTATTCACTAAAGATCGAGGCGCAGGGATTCCGGTCGCAGGAAAAAACCGGCATAGTGCTGGCTGTCGATCAACAGGCCAGTCTTAATTTCACACTCTCCCCCGGCGCAGTCACCACCGAAGTCCAGGTGAACACCACGGCCCCGTTGCTCGACACCGGTAGCTCGACACTCGGGACCAACGTTACGAACCAATACATTAAGGAGATTCCGCTCCCCGGGCGTAATTTCTTTGGTCTTGCCTTTCTTTCCGGCGGAGTCACCGAGGCTGCCGGTTCAGGGACCACGGACAATTACCCTTCCGGAACGAATTTCGTTTCTAACGGTCAACGCAACGCGACCGCTGAGGTTCGAATTGACGGTTCCCTGATCAGTGCTCCCGAACAGGGCGAAGGCGCCACCAGCAATGTTTATTACGAACCCTCGGTTGAAGTGGTTCAGGAATTCAAAGTCCAGAACAACAGTTTCTCGGCGGAGTTTGGAAACAACGGCGGTACCGTCGTCAACATGGCGTTAAAGAGTGGTACGAACAACTTCCACGGAAGCGGGTGGTGGTTCGGACAGCGCGCTGGCACTGATGCCCGCGATTTTTTCAATCCAGCGCCAGGCGAGAAGCCGAAACATGCGCGTGACCAGTACGGATTCTCAATTGGCGGGCCAATTATTAAGAACAAGACCTTTTTCTTTGGCGATATTGAGAAGGTGCGCAACAACGAACCTGGAAACATCGTTGCCACCGTGCCGACGCTCGCCGAGCGAACGGGCGATTTTTCTGCCACCCAAAATCCAATATTCGATCCGATCGCTTGTCAACCAAACTGCCAAACAAGGCAACAAGTAGGTTCGCAACCTGGTGGGACGCTGAATGTCATCCCGCAAAATGAGATCGATCCTGTCGGCCAGGCGATCATCAATCTGTATCCGAAACCAACTCTGCCCGGAGAATTCAACAATTTTCGTACTACTGTCCTTTCGGAAGGCGGCGACTACCAGTTCGATATCAAACTAGACCATCAAATTTCCAATGCGCAGCGGCTTTCTGGTCGCTACAGCCGACTGAAGAGTCATTTCAGTGTTCCCACCGTCTTGGGTGATGACGGTGACGGAATCGCCAGCGATTCTGTGGCAGCGCAAAATGCCGCGCTCGAGTATGCGTGGACAATTACTCCTCGGGTGGTTTGGACCAATCATTTTGCGATCGACCGTGTGAGCGAACCTGTAACCGAAGATTATCCGAGTTTGACCAGTGTTGGATTGCCGTCCTATCTTGCCGCGAATTCCGGCATTGACCGCATGCCCACAATTCAGATGTCCGGCAGTCAGCCCTGGAGTAACCTTTACGACCAGTGTTGCACGGATACGAATTTTGCCCACACGCTCTATAGCTATTCCTCGCAACTGCTGATCTCAAAAGGTTCGCACCTGTTAACCATGGGCGGAGAGCAGCGGATTTTCTTTAATAACTTTTTCCAGCCTCCGAATCCGACGGGGCTTCTTAACTTCACCGACGACGTGACTTCCGACAGCCCCAACAGCGGGGCCGAAGATGGTACACAGGGAAATCCCTTCGCAAGCCTTCTGTTCGGATATCCGGACAACGACAGTGGCCTTAACATTTTTCCCGCGGTCGCGAACAAATCGAAAGAGACAGGGTTTTACTTCCAGGATGACTGGAAGGTGAACTCGAAACTGACGTTAAATCTCGGCATCCGTTATGAGTGGAGCACTCCCTACAGTGAGCGTTCCAATCGGATTCAGTTCAGCGACTTCACCGGGGACACTGGCATGAACATCGACCTAAGCGCCGGTGATCCGACTTTGCAAGCCCTCGGCCTGGGCCCAAGACAGTTAATCGGCACTACACTGTTTCCGAACACCGCACACATGCGGCACGTTCCTGTGGATCGCAACAATTGGGGCCCGAGGTTCGGCTTCGCCTACCAACTGGACCAGAACACTGTCGTTCGCGGCGGCGCCGGCGTGTACTACGGGATGAGTGTGGCCACCAACTTCCAATACCCGGGTACCGCGTTTCGCAAGAGCGCAACCATGTTCTTCACAACCAGTAACTTCAACACTCGCGACGCCACCCTATCTGATCCGTTTCATGGTGGCGTAACCGGCCCGCAAGGTGAGACTTATGGCAAGCTTGCGGAGTGGGGTTACGGTAATGGGAATGATCTGGGAACCACGGAAGCGCAGAATGCGGATGTTTATCAATGGAATCTTGGGATTCAGCGCCTGCTTCCAAGCCAAACTGTCGTTGCCGTGGATTACTCGGCAAACCGCAGCACACACCTTCCGTTCGGTGGATACTCTAGCACGCGCAATCGGGATTTCATCTCTTCCGCACTGCTCGCAAGGCTTCGTAACGATCAGAATTTTATAAATATCAGCGGCGGCGATCCTTCAGATTCCCTGAACACGCCCGTGACGAATCCTTTCTGCTCACTGTTTGGCGGTAGTAGCTGTTCATACAACGCCGGGGCAGCGATTTTCAACGAGCCAGACTCGCAATATCACAATGACACTATTCCACTCGTCAACCTGCTTCGTCCTTACCCGCAGTTTGACGGCGACTTCGAGGGACTTCCGCGTCTGGTCGCAAACTCGTGGTACCACTCGATGCAAATTCGCTTTCAGAAGCGCACCACTCATCACATCAGCTTCGAGGGCAGTTACACGATCTCGAAATTCACGGATGACTCCTCTACCGGCGCAAACGCATTCGTAGGGACCCTGAACAATGGCAATCCGCAGCAGTTGGACAATCTGCGGGCCGAGTACAGCATCAGCGCCAATGACACGCCGCAACGACTCGCGGCAGCTGTAGTTGTCGATTTGCCCATTGGCCGCGATCGTTGGATCGGCAGCGGCATGAACAGGGTGCTCGATGCCGTTGTTGGTGGCTGGTCAGTTTCTACCTTAATTAGCGAGCAATCCGGACAGCCGTTGGCAATCTACATGGGTAACAATCGACTTCAAGATGGCAATCAGCGTCCAAACGTACTTTGCGGCGGCTCGACTGGGGTCGGCTCGAATCAAGCAGCGGTGACTCAGACACCAGTGTTAAATATCAACTGTTTCGCTGACCCGGGCGACCAGGTGCCAGGCAATGCGCCTCGTTATTTCTCAGGGCTGAGAACTGACGGCATTCACAATTTCGACGCAAATCTGTACAAGGAATTCACACCGCGCGAAGGTATGACTTTGCAGTTGCGGGCGGAGGTCTTTAACACATTTAACACACCGCGATTCGCGCCTCCGGACACGAGTTACGATGGCGGTAACACCGACTTCGGTATCGTCAGTTCAACCGCCGAAGGATACAACCCGCGCAGCATCCAGTTCGGAGTACGGTTCGAGTGGTGAGAGAACCATAGTTCGACCAGGGTTCGTGACTCGTGTCTCGTGGCTGGTGATT
>DATBIE010000056.1:0-4945 GCA_036557105.1 Terriglobales bacterium | reverse complement strand
CTTGAACCACAGAGAACACTGAGTTGCACCGAGAAAAGCCACAGAGTTCCTTGGCCGCACTTTTTTCGCGTGAATGGCGACAGAGAAATTGAAAAAGATCTTTCCTTTAGAATCGCGCTGAGTGTCTTTTCAATTCCAGGTCGAGAAAATCAAGGAACCCGTGCGGCGAGGCTGCCTGCTCACTGCTCATGGTCCGGTCGAAACGCCTGTTTTCATGCCGGTCGGCACCCAAGCGACAGTAAAGGGTGTGCCTCAGGATGTGCTGGAAGAACTCGGCGTGCAGATTCTGCTCGGAAATACCTACCATCTTTATCTGCGCCCTGGAGTCGAGCAGATCCGAAAGTCCGGCGGTCTGCACGAATTCATGTCGTGGCCGCGCGCCATTCTCACTGACTCGGGCGGTTTCCAGGTTTTCAGTCTGAGTGATCTTCGGAAAGTCACGGAAGAAGGCGTGACGTTCCGCTCGCACCTCGACGGCTCGTCGCATTTTCTGTCTCCAGAAGCTGCGATTGAAGCACAGATCGGCTTGGGCGCGGACATCATCATGGCGTTTGACGAATGTACGGAATATCCGGCAGAACCGAAACGGGTGCGGGATTCGATGGAAATGACTTTGCGCTGGGCGGAGCGCTGCAAGAAGTACTTTGAAGAGCATAAGGATGAGGTGCCATGGAACCGTCAGCCCTCAGCCGTCAGCCGTCAGCGAAACTGCAGGCCCCTCGACTCTGCCGATCAATCCACAAGCGGATTGATCGACGCCGCTCGGGATGACAATGCTAGGGAGGGCTCGACCGGTCGGATATCTGTCGCGTCCGGCGAAAAGCGCGCCGGATGGGACCTAATGAGATCCGCCCCTACACAAGAGGGAGCGACTCAATCGCTCTTCGGCATTGTCCAGGGCGGGATGGACACCGCGCTGCGGAAAGAATCTGCCGAGCGCACGGTTGAAATTGGTTTCGAGGGGTACGCGATCGGGGGACTCAGTGTAGGAGAGCCGCGGACGCTCACGCGGGAAATTGTCGAATCAACTTTGGAGCACTTACCGAAAGACAAACCGCGTTATTTAATGGGCGTAGGGACACCGGAAGAAATTGTCGAGTACGCCAAGCTCGGCGTCGACATGATGGATTGCGTTCTGCCCACTCGCGCTGCCCGCCACGGGCTGCTGTTTACATCGGAAGGCAAAATTTCTATCAAGCAAGCGCGTTACGCGTCAGACGAAAGTCCGCTCGACCGCAATTGTTCGTGCCGTGTTTGCCAAAGATATTCGCGGGCCTACCTTCGTCATCTCTATGCGGCGAACGAGGTACTTGCGCAAGTTCTAAATACCATCCACAACCTGAGCTACTACCTTGACACTATGCGGCGCGTCCGGCATTCTATTTGACTTGGGACCGTGCAGCTTTCGTTTTGTGATGTTATCTTCAAGAAGCGGCTGGTCTTCTAAGGAATCCTTCCAGGTTCATCTCGGCGCGCCTCCGGTTTCTGCCGTTTGAGGCTTAACCGCGAAAAGTACAAAGGATTCGCAGAGTTCGCAGGAGAGAAGCGTTTCGGTACTGTGGACGTCCGGTTCTGAATTCGCAGTAGCTTCCGCCATCAGCATTTAAAATGTTTATATTCGGCCTCATCGCTTGGCAGACCGGGAGCAGTTCCGGATGGATCGGAATTGCGCCACTCATTTTTATTTTTGCGATCTTCTACTTCGTTCTCATAATGCCCCAGCAGCGCCGCCAGAAAAAATGGCAGGCCATGCTTGGGCAGTTGAAGACCGGAGACAAAGTCACGACCAGCGGCGGCATTCGAGGAACAATCGTCGCGCTCAAGGATGATTCGGTCCATCTGCGCGTTCCGCCGGACAACTTGAGACTGGAAGTCAGCCGGGCGTCGATTGCGTCGGTTACTACGCCAGAAGAACCGGCGGCAAAGTGAGGAAAGGCAGGTTTCAACGTTTCCAAGTTTCGAAGGTTTCAACGCAAAAACCTTGCATGGCACCATTCGAACCTCGATATTTTGAACGCTGGTTTATCGGAGCAGTTGCTTTCATATGAACAAGAATCTCGGTTGGAAACTGATCGTCATCATCGCAGTGGTGCTGTTCTTCTTTTACGGTATCTTCGGAATCCCGGGTGGCGTTTCCGGAAGCGCTTTGTCCGCCGCCCTGTTGAATCGGATAAATCTGGGCCTTGATCTGAAAGGCGGCACCCATCTTATCCTGCAGGTCCAAGTAAATGATGCGGTGAACGTTGATAGTGACAATGCGATACAGACCCTGAAGTCCGGCCTGCACAACGCAAAGGTCACTCCAACTGACATCAGCAAGCCCGATCCCGCCAATCACCCTGAGCAAATCGTGATCAAGGGCGTGTCTCCCGAAGCGAGTGGCGATTTGCGGACCATTGTTCAGGACCGGTTGCCCGACTACGATCTCAGCTCTGGCGCGAACAACACATTCATGGTCACGATGAAACCCACCAATCTCACTGATCTGAAGAACCGCGCTGTTGATCAGGCGATCGAGACCATAGACAACCGCATTAATGCATTAGGCGTGACCGAGCCCGTCGTCGTGCCATATGGGCTGGGTGATTATCAGATTTTGGTGCAGTTGCCGGGCGTGGACGATCCGGCACGAGTTAAGCAGGTAATGCAGTCAACGGCAATGTTGGAGATTCGCCAGGTGCTTGGCGGGCCGTACCCAAGCCAAGATGCGGCCTTGCAGGACAAGGGCGGCGTCATGCCGCAAGACTCCATACTGATGCCGGGAAAGACCAATCCAGACGGCAGTCAAAGCTGGTACTTTGTTTCGCGCATTCCGGCCGTAAGCGGCAAAGACCTTCGCACTGCCGGTCCAGGCACCGACGAAAATGGCCAGCCGGCAGTCAGCTTCACTCTGACCGCCGAAGGAGGACGCAAGTTCTACTCCTTCACTTCCGCTCACGTCCATGATTCTTTAGGCGTAGTTCTGGATGGCAAAGTCCAAAGCGTGGCTACCATCGACGAGCCCATTCATGACCAGGGAATCATCAAGGGTCGTTTCACTGAGCAGGAAGTCAAAGATCAAGCCATGATTCTGCGGTCGGGCGCTCTTCCTGCGGGGATCAAATATCTCGAAGAGCGAACGGTCGGGCCTTCGCTTGGTACCGATTCAATTCGGGCTGGAGTTCGCGCGGCCGTG
The DNA here is from genome assembly GCA_036557105.1 of Terriglobales bacterium. Taxonomy (GTDB): domain Bacteria; phylum Acidobacteriota; class Terriglobia; order Terriglobales; family Acidobacteriaceae; genus Gp1-AA145. The sequence continues at coordinate 1,770 of DATBIE010000056.1, read as the reverse complement.
GTCGGCATGCTGGCTGTGCTGATTTTCATGCTCATTTATTACCGCGCGGCTGGGGTGAATGCAGACGTCGCGCTCATCCTTAACCTCGTAATTCTCCTCGGCTTTCTTGGGTTCACCGGGGCAACATTGACCCTGCCAGGGATCGCGGGTGTAATTCTGACGGTTGGCATGGGCGTTGACTCAAACGTGCTGATTTTCGAGCGCATCCGTGAAGAGCTGCGGAACGGCAAAACACCGCCCTCAGCCGTCGATCAGGGATTTGGCCATGCCTGGATCACGATTGTGGATACGCACGTGACCACGATTGTTTCGGCTATCATCTTGTTCCTTTTCGGCACGGGTCCGGTGAAAGGCTTCGCGGTGACACTCAGCTTCGGATTATTTGCTAACTTGTTCACCGCAGTTTTTGTATCGCGCGTGATTTTTGACTGGGTACTGAGCCGGAAGCGGGTAGGAGAGGCGTTGAGTATTTGAGAATGCTCTCGGTGATTTGTCATTGGTCGTCAGCAAAGCATAAGGTTTCGAAGGTTTCAAGGTCTCCGGGGCACTTGCGAAGAGCCGTTGTTGAACCTTGAAACTTTGAGACTTTGAAACATTTGAAACCTGAGGTTCTGCGTGGAATTTTTTCGTAATCCGAATATCAATTTCTTAGGCAAGAAGTGGTACTTCATTGTGTTCTCGTTGGTCTTCAGCACGGCGGGAGTTCTTTCCATGCTGTTCTGGCATGGCATCCCCCTGGGCATTGATTTCCGCGGCGGCACGCTGGTTTATGTGAAGTACACACATACACCGGACGACAATGCCGTCCGCGCGGACATGGACCGTGCGGGGGTGCACAATGTTCGCATTCAGGCCTTCGGCGGCACGGGCAGCAACGAAATTCTGATCGATCTTCCAGTGCAGGAGACCAGCGAACAGGCGCTTGACAGGGGCAAGGAGCAAATCATTGCAGCCCTGCAAAAAAATGTTCCTGCCGGGAAACAAGACCTGAACAACAGCAGCGTTCTCTCCGTCAGTTCGTATTTGCTACAGAAAGATCCACTGCACCTTGGGACCGACGCTCAGCAGCGGTATTCACAAATTGCGCAGAGCATCGTGGATTACCGTGACAAAACCAGGGGTGGGGTGCTGGCCAGCTTTGATGATCTAAAATCCGTCGTTCAACCGCCTGTGCTCAGCACTATTCAGGACGGTTTCTTTCTTTCTGATTTCGGTGTCTATCAGGTAGAGATTGTAGGGCCGCAGGTGGGCGCTCAATTGCGAAAACAGGCAATATTGGCAACGTTGTATTCGCTGGCTGGAATGCTGGTCTACTTGGCATTCCGCTTTGAATGGATTTACGGAGTGGCTGCCGTCATCACGGTTTTCCACGATACATTGATCACCGTAGGCGCGTTTTCGTTGACGAATAAGGACATCTCTCTCACGGTAATTGCGGCCATTCTGACCCTGATCGGCTACTCCAACAACGACACTATCGTGATTTTTGACCGGATTCGCGAGAACTTAAAGCTGATGCGGCGGGAGAAGCTGTCCGACATAGTGAATCGCAGCATCAATCAGACCCTGAGCCGGACCATCTTGACGGCGGGTTTAACATTTCTGACTGTGCTAGCTTTGTTCCTTTTCGGGGGCGAAGTGTTGCACGGGTTTTCCTTTGCCCTGGTTATTGGCATCTTAATCGGGACTTATTCGTCGATCGCCATTGCGGCCCCCATTCTGGTGGCCTATCAGGATTGGCGGTCGAACCGCAATAAACCGGCAGCTATG
>DATBIE010000055.1:0-5556 GCA_036557105.1 Terriglobales bacterium | reverse complement strand
TGGCATGGGGCTTTGTGAATTTCGGCGTGCTGTTGTGGTTGCCGGGCAGCTTGATGGCTTCCGGCCGCAGCATGGGTCTCGCCAGCAGTCTGATTGCGCGCTCCACGCTCATTGCGGTACCAACGATTGGTGTGACGACGTATCTGTATACGCTGTGGAGCACGAAACGCGTGCTCGTCCTGGCAATTGGCATCACCACACTCGGACTATTCGCGACACTGTTGGGCAACAACCGCGCGTTTTCGTGGATTTCAAACCCCCTCGTTTCCGTTTCACTGCTGGTGGTTGGCACCAGCGCCGTGATTTCGATCCTCCTGCCATACACGTCAGAAAGTTTTCCAATTCGTTTGCGTGGCCGCGCCGCCGGCTGGGTCGCCGGTTGCAGCAAAATCGGTGGCGTGATGGCCCAAGGTTTGGCGCTGCTGGCCCTGGTGCCGGCATTCGCCCTGGCGGCGGGGGCAATCGCGATTCCTACGATTGGGTCGTTGTTACTGGTCGCAATCTTCGGGCACGAAACCCGCGGCCGTGATCTCCGTGAACTGGAAGCGACCGAACAACTGCGATACGCGGAGACCGCCAATTCGGCACGTTAGCGGGAGTGAATGATAATGTCCAGGGACACCGCCTAAGGCAAGGATGGCAGTCGAGCCTGGACTAACTGCTCGGCGAGTCGCCAACGGCTACAGTCATCGGTGATGTCATGCCGCGGTACTAACTGGATTTGATCGACACCCATGGCGGGTAAAATCAGCGATGGCCGCTTGGTAGGAATTTGATAAGGCCCTTATGGATTTAGCCCAATCGTGCTCTCGTTCGACGTAAGCTCTCCCCGCACAGGTCAACTTTTCACGAAGCATCACATTATCCAGAAGTAGTTCGATGGCGGAAACAAATTGTTCCGGGCTATCTGCAACCAGTAGGTGTTTTCCTGGCTCTACTGGGAGACCGGAACAGCAAAGAGAGCTGGCAATCAGCGGCACGCCCATAGCCATAGCTTCTAACACTTTGTTTTGAATTCCGGCGCGAATACGGATTGGGCACAATGCCACCGAAGCACGTCCGAGAAAAGGTCTTACGTCCGGCACGGAAGGGATAACCCGAATGTTCTGTTTACCGTCAAGTTGCCGCACGCTCCTCGGAGGCCTGCTTCCCACGATCTCCAGCCGCAATTCCGGCCTGCGCGCCGTCACCATCGGCCAGACGCAGCGAGCGAAGTACAAAGCAGCATCCTCATTCGGGAAGTAATCGAGCTTGGCGCAGAAGACCAGCAAATTGTCTTGTGCTTCGAATTGTCGGAATGCAAAGTGCCGCACATCAACACCATTGGGAATCACATCGATCTTCTCTCGCGAGTCAGGCTGGGTTGGGTAGGCCCCGCGATCCAGCGGCGAGGAAATTGCCAGCCGATTGAACTGGCGCGATGCTTTTGCCTCAGAAACAGCAAATTTCCTTGATTCCATCCAGGAAAATAACTTCACAAATGGGTTTTTGGTTATTGCGCGCCGCCGTGTTTCGAGCATAGTGAGACAATCGACGGCATCGAACAGCACCGGCGCCTTTCCTGAGACAGCTTCAATCATGGGTGCCGATTTCAAGTGCTCCGCGTGGATCAGGTCCACTTCATTCGCCTCCACACGCGCCTTTACCCGGTCGCGCAGAACTGGGGAATAGAAAAAGGCGCACCGCAGGGGCTCCGCAGAGAACAGGGCGCGCAGACAATTCCAGAGCGATCTCCATCGGGAGAGGCGGATGACTTCTACACTCTGACAGTACTTGCGCAAATCAGAGACGAAACGTTCGTCTGTCTCGTTGCTCGCCAAACACAGGACTGATACCTGGTGAGTCTGGGAAAGTCTGCGGATGAAATGTAAAGGGCGCGGGCGAATGGGAGAAGGAACATTGGGGACAATAAAGAGGATTCTCATGGTGAGACCCAGATCACAAAGAACAGATCAGGCGCGGAAATAAGTCGGTTCTAGGTCTGGAGAGGTTTGTCTGTTTGACTTAGGTTGCATGCGGCCAGCAGAATCCCAAGAAACATCCACGGAAAGACGATTACTGTCATTACATGCATGCCCCCTCCGGCGGCTGCCGTGGCGAAAAAGGCTTCTTGAAAAAAGCATTCTGCCATCCAAAGCAGCAGAAAAACGGATCCTCCCACCTTTACCCACTCATAAGAACCGCCAAGTGAGTCTAGGGAGAAACGCAGGTGTCGACGAACCCTGAATATCGCAACTATCAACCAGAAAAACATGCTCAGTCCAACAATGCCGGTTTCAGCAGCCATTGTCAGGAATTGGTTGTGGGCGATCCCTCCGGCCGCGGCCCCTTCATAACTGCGATCGAAAAATTGATAGTTGCCCGCGCCCACGCCCAGCACCGGATGTGTCGCAAACAGCCGCAGCGCAGTGGCGTAGTAGTAAATTCTTTCGAAACCGTATACTGCGTTGGGATCATAGAAGGTAGAGGCGAGCCCAATTACTCCCGAAAGTATGATGGTAACCGAGGCAACCACGACCAGTATCAGTCCAAGTGCCGGATTCACGCGCTTACGAAGCCAGATCGCCGATATCAGCAGCAGCCCGCAAAATCCAAGCAACCAACTCTCACGCGAAAACGTCAGTACCAGACCTACAAGGCAGGCAACGAATAGCCCACAGATGAGCCAATAGTGCGACACCGAACGGCGCCCGAACAACACCGCCGCAAAGAGAAAAGGAAGGCAAAGCGACGTAAGTGGTTCCATCGAGGAATCCCACGGCTGTTCCCAATAAGCACGCGTAGCACCCAAAATGGAGTAAGTACCGCCGTAGCCAAAGATCAGGCCACCAACTGTCAGGGCAGTCCCGATAGCGACTACGAGCCCAATAGCTATCACCAGCATTTCGACGTCTTTCCAGCGCTTGATCGCGGCTGCAACCGCGAAAGGAAGACAAACGATTGTGACCAGCAGGAAGAGTTGGGAGATTTGGGCAGTGCTCCATGAGATGTCTGAGTGAGGATACGCGTACGTTACGTCAGGGTCAGGATGAAGGCGCGACCACAACATTGAGATCGGCGTCAGGAGCGCTATAGCAAGTAAAGGTCGGTTGAGCGCAGTTGCCGGGAAAAGCTTGTTGGGAAATTTCGCAAAGTTGCTTGCAAGCCAGGCAAAAAGGAAAATAGCAATCGCTACGTTGCCGGGGTAAACGCGAGAAAGGGCCCCCGTCTGAAACGGGGAATAATTTAGTAATCCGCAAGTAAAGATCACAACCGCAAGGCCGCTCATTGGGCTTCTAAACTGTGCGAGCACCACTGAAAGTGCTGCCGCGCAGAGCCATACGAGTGGGTATTGCACCAGGAGTAGATCCAGCGTCACCGCGGCCGCAGCAATCAGGGCGCAGATTTTCCAGGACCACCCCTGACTGCTGTTCAGAGTTGTGCTGATGCTATCCATTTATAAGTATGCCCATTTAATGGTCACTGCCGAGTCGCTGAAAGCTGCTCCGGTAAAGGCTTTCATCGGCGCAAACCACCTAAATTCCAATGACCCGAACTGTTTTGCCGCAACGCTTCTGCAAACTCCTGAAAATGCTCACGGTAATTTCTATATCGGAGCGCCCGCATGCTGTAGGTGACAAACCGAATCAGCCTGATGATTGATCTGGCTAAAGGCGTGAGCCGGACATAGCGGGAAAAAAAATATTCCTCGCTTCGCGCGTTCTCAATGTATCTTTTCGCCTTAAGCTTCCCGGCTGATGCGCTTCCCTTGTGCCATATCCTGGCTTGCGGCACGAAGTAGACGGAGAACCCAGCATTCCTGACTTTTTCCGCGATGATAAGTTCCTCAAAATCCAGGAAGGTACTTTCGTCGAATAAACCCGACTTCTCGAGCGCTGACGCTCGGAAAAAGAGCGCGCTTCCAGAAATGAACTGCGCTACTGAAGGTCGATTGTCGCTGCAATAAAAGATGCCACGTACCATGGGCAGCCGCGCGGTAATCCGTCTGAGTGCGCTGAATGCGCAAAGTACCGTTAGCAAATCCATTCTTCTGCGTACGGGCCACTCTCGTCGTGGATTGCGAGAATCGATTCGGGGGCCCATCAGTGCAGCTTCAGGATGACCTTCGGCAAATTCTACGAAGCGGGAAATCGTATCGGGGAATACGGTCGTATCGTTGTTCAGAACGAACACACAGTGCGCGCCATTGTCGAGCGCGAAACGTATTCCGACATTATTGCCGGCTGCAAAACCTAAATTCTTACGCGTTTCGAGAATCGTCGCTTCGGGGCAAGATTTTTTAAGTCGCTCAACGGAATCGTCTGTCGAGCCATTGTCCACTATGACTGCGTTCCAGTTCTGATATTGCACCGAGCGAAAAGAGCATATGCATTGCAGAGTGTCTTGCCAGCCATTCCAATTCAAAATCACTATAAATACCGTGGGTTGGCCGCATCCGGATCGATCGTGCAGACGAACAGAGTCGCGGGGCTGGTAGGGGAGGGAGATTTCAGGAATCATGTTGTTAACTGCGCGGTTGGCGTTCTGCAATCTACTACCAGGTTAATCAGGTAGGAAACGTACACCCAGACTAGCTCGACGTCCGTCCCAAAACCCTTGCACCATTTTTTTCAAGCAGGCTAGGCGCGCCGAGCCGAATAGGATGACACCGGCCGCATGACGCACAAGGTGCTGAAGAACGTGTCCTTTTGCCGCCAAGCTTGGATAAAGCCACCACACGGAGTACACCAGATTGCGGCTCATATAATACTCGCGGAACGGGGCATGGTTCGACCAATGGCGTTGTCGCCCCAGGAAAGTTACTTTGCGAGCTTGACCAATTTCATGATAGAGCTTGGCCCGCGTGACCACGGCAATCTTGTAGCCGTGTGATCGCGCACGAAGGCAGTACTCATAGTCAACGAAGTCGATGAAGAAATCGGATCGTGGTAGTCCGATTTTTTCCAACACCTCGCGCCGCAGCATCGCTCCCGAAGTAATTACCAGGTCAGTGAACAATAATGGTTGGGCAAAAGACTCGGCGGGAGGTTTGAGGAATCCATTACGCCAAAGCCACGGGCTGGCAGAATTCTCGATTTGTTGATCGACCGGTAAGGCGGCAAGTATGCCGACCTCGCTTAACTTGTCCTCGGATCGATGAGCATCCAGCAGCATTATTTCTAGTGTGTTGGCCGGGGGGCAGCTGTCTTGATCGAACATCCAAATCCAGTCATGTCGCTTCTCGAACGCGGCATATGCCAATCCTGTGGCCAATGCTCCTCCGGTGCCCAGGTTTGTGTCCATGTGAATGACCGTTACCTGCGGGTAACGGTCTGCGAGGAGAGATCGGGTCTCGTCGCTTGAGGCATTGTCCACAACAATAATTTCCTGTAGCGGCCTCTCTTGCCCAAGGAGCGCATCAATGTGCGGACCCAACACATGCGCGGCGTTGTACGCCGTGGTCACGCTTGCAATCGAGAGCTCAGTCTCAGCAGACATTACAAACTCCCACCGGGCCTAGCCGCGGGCGCTGAGAACACATTCATCACCTGCATTCGGATCGGCACGCCGGACGAG
>DATBIE010000054.1:0-4548 GCA_036557105.1 Terriglobales bacterium | reverse complement strand
CGCTCGCAGCGGTTCTTTTCACCTTTCCCTCGCGGTACTTGTTCACTATCGGTCGCCAATGAGTATTTAGGCTTACGCCGTGGTCGGCGCAGATTCATACGAAGTTTCACGTGCATCGTATTACTCAGGAAATCCCTAGGCATGCTCGGGCTTTTGGTTACGGGCCTTTCACCCTCTATGGCGCAGCTTTCCAGAAGCTTCACCTAACCTTTGCACTACCACGTTGGGCTCCTACAACCCCGATCGACAAGTCGATCGGTTTAGCCTGTTCCGCTTTCGCTCGCCACTACTGACGGAATCTCTTTCGATTTCTTTTCCTCCGGTTACTGAGATGTTTCACTTCGCCGGGTGTCGCGATGTTCCTGCTATGGATTCACAAGAACTCGAGCAAGTGTTACCTCGCTCAGGTTACCCCATTCGGAAATCTACGGGTCAAAGCGTGTTTGCCGCTCTCCGTAGCTTATCGCAGCTTACCACGTCCTTCATCGCCTATTGGCACCAAGGCATCCATGATGCGCTCTTTGTAGCTTGATCAATCTGTTCTGGTCCCGCGTGCGCGGGATCAGAGATTCTTTTGATAACTGAAACTCTCTCGCTGCTCTTGTAAGCAACGCCTTGATTTCAGACTCAGCTCTTAAAGTTGTATTTCTTACTACCCTGTATGTAGATGTCAAAGAACCGGCCGTTCACGCACATTTTCGTCACAAAAAAAGCCCAATCTTCTGCCGACAAAATTACAAGTCTATCCTGTTCGGATAGACTGTTTTCGTTGCCGGGACAAAATTGAGCCCAATTTGCAGTCCCAAAATGTACATAGAACGCACTCCAGAATTAGTGGAGTTCCGCTTTCAGCGGGATTTGAAAAGTAGCTTAAATTTGCCTGACGTCAATACAATCCAATCAGATTTCTGCAATTTTTCCAACTCAATGTAATTCTTTCGATCTCAATTGTTTACCCCTCCCCCGTAAAATCCAGTCCTGTTGCCCGGCAAAACTCAATCCGATTTGGGGTGACTGAACACCCCGACGCCCACGCTCGCTAGTGATGCATTAGGTCGATTACACTGGCACCGCCGAGATTGAACAGGTTTTGCGTTCGGGAATTGGATTCGACGAACCTCCTCTCGAAAGCGAGAGCTACAGGTTATTTCACATGGGTTGCATCTTCCCATCGAATTGCCGCACGCAGCAGTTCGCCCAAGGAAGTAACGCCGAATTTTTCCTTCGCGCGAGCGCAGTAAGCTTGCACGGTTTTCAAACTCAAATGCAAATCTTCTGCAATTTGTGCGGTCGTCCGCCCTTGTCCAAGGAGACGGAAGATCTCCAGTTCGCGATCGCTTAAGCGTTCCACGGGAGAAGCCTCGGCCTGTTTTGGGGAGGAGCTAAAGCGCCGCGCCATACTATTGACAACCCTCTCACTGACATAAACGCCGCCCTCCAGCACACGTCGAATCGACGCAAGCACGCTTTTTGTGCTCTCTCGCTTCATCACGTAACCGCGTGCGCCGGCGCGAAGGGCGCGTTCGGCATACAGCGCCTCGTCATGCATCGAAAGCACTATGAGAGCGACAAGCGGAAATTGGCTCTCCAGGTTCTTTACCAACTCCAGGCCAGACTCGTTCTTCAGCGAAATATCCACAAGGGCCACATCGGGACGTGTCTTTGCGATTCCCGTCATCGCTCCGGCGCAATCCTCGGCCTCGCCGCAAATAGTGAGGTCACTTTGTTCGTTGATGAGATTGGCCAGCCCCTCGCGAACCAGCGGATGGTCGTCAACAAGGAAAATTCGGCGCTTGCGCGCAACATTCGCAGATGGGTTTGAATTCATGATGTAATAATCACCTCGTTGTTGTTTGAAACAGTCACCTTACAGGTTGCAATTGTGCCACGCTGGCCGTTTCGTCTAACATCAAATGCCCCGCCGATTAACTCCGCGCCGTGGCGCATTAGACGTAATCCCAGACCTTTTGAATCTGAAAGATTGTTAGGGAAGCCAATTCCGTCATCGGTGATCATGAGCGTCAGTTCCGAGCCTTTTACAGTAAGGCGAATATCGACCTGCTCTGCGGCGGCGTGTTTCGCCGCGTTTGTCGCAGCTTCCTGCGCAATTCGATAGAGTTGCGTTGCGACAGCAGAATCGTGGACGGGAATCGACTCTTCTCCCTGAAAAATGCAATTAACTGCGAATCGTTCGCTGATGTTTTCCGCAAGACCCCCCAATGCCGCGGTTAGACCATCCGCGTCCAGCTCGGGCGAAAAAAACCCTCGTGCCAGGTTCCGCGTTAGGTCTATTCCTTCTTCTACGTAGTTCACAAGTTTCCCCGCTTCGGTTACTTCTGGAGCGCCTTTCGCTGCAAGTTTCTCTTTCAATACTTGCGCGGCGAGAGCCGTTCCGGTGAGGTGCTGGCCGAGGTGGTCGTGAAGATCTTGTCCCAGGCGTCGCCGCTCGCGATCGGCCACTTGCGCGATTTCTCTGTCCAGCCGTTGTCGTTCAATGACCTCGCGTTGCAATGCGGCCGTCCGTTCCTGCACGCGGCGGTCCAACTCCTTTACAAGGATTCGGAGCTTCGCTAACACTCCGGCAAACAACGCATATGCGGTGAAGGCCATTCCCGCATTCCAATAACGAAGAGAAGGGATTCCGGCTGCGAGATCGGACACCATCCAGGCTATAAGGCTGGCAATCACAACTGCCAACCCAATCAAAAAGCTTCCAAACCAGACAGCCAACGAAATCGGCAAGAGATAAAATAGAAGCAATGGGCGCTCGTATCCTGTGAAATAGTCGATGAAGCCCACGACGCCCACAAGCGAGAAGCAAACGGTCACCAAAACCCACCTGGGGAACGCTAGGCGACTGAAGCCACCCAGTCCAAACACAATATCCTTCAGCCGGTTTTGCCGTGTAGTCGCGCAGACTGACATCATGGTGGTTCCTACGACATGCGGTAACCCAGAACAGCCGAAAGGATTTCGTTCAGCAAAAGTCCCATGGATGAATCAGTCAAATGTCCAACCTCGAGGGCCTCAAGTTAGACGAAGAATGTAAGTCATCGCCATTCTCTTTCAAATTATAAATGCCCTGTTTTAAGTAGGATGTTGCCTTACGCGGGCTGCGGGGGCGAACTAGATGGTCGGTTGTTACCTATAGTTCGTCCCGAAGACCAATCACTGCCTCGGTCCAGGTGGGACTGTTAAGCTCGAGATGTTCGTCGGTGTGGCCCATGGATCCTGCAAAGGAACCCAATGACTGCCGCATTCCTCGCGGCGCTATGCCGTCGATCTTGTTACCCGGAGCTTCTTAATGAGTTTAGTATGATCGGCATTGTACAACCGAAACTCATAAACAGATCCAGCTGTAATCCAATTCGCATCCTGCGAACCACCCGGCGAATCTGCGAACAGCGATTCGTCGCTTCCGTTCTCTGAGACGAAGACTTTTCCATTCACGCTGTTCCAGGAAACGGTCGTTCGGCCAAGCCCCTCGCTGTCGGGCACCGGGTTTGGAGAAGCACTCAGACTCGGCGTCATTTTGCTCACGAAAACGATGCAGGGCGTGATAAGTAATTGTGTGAACCTGGACGCTCTGCTCTCTCCCATCGGGCGTCCCGCCGTGACGCTGGCGGCGCCCTGCTCGTCCACCAACTCCTTAATGAATCCAACCATTCCATAGGAATGGCAATGAAAAGGGGTTTTCAAGTCAGGTTTTGAGAGTTGCGATGATCGCTCCGGCATGGCAGGGGGATTCACAGCATCGAGGCGTCTACCATCTGGAAAATCGTCAAGGTACCCGGTACCCCAGTCCTCAATTACATATAGGCCGCCAGATTTCAGGTGATTATCAAAGAGATGCCAAAACGTGGTTTTTGTGAGCGCGCCAATATGCGAGGCATCGTCGATGATGATATCAAATCCTTCTGGGGCGGTCTTACCAGCGACTTCAGTCAAAAATTGTTCATCCGCCTGGCTGCCTTCAAAAATCTGAATACGCTCACCCGGAGCAAAGGGTTCAGGCAGTTTAATGTCGATGCCTACGATGGTGCCAAGCCGGAAGTAATCGCGCCACAATTGAAGTGATCCGCCTTTGTGGATCCCAATCTCTAAAAGTCTGATCTCCTTATTGACCCACGGTGCAAAAATCGGGTCATACACTTCGAGGTAGCGATGGGTAATCTTGTCAGTGTTGTAGGACTCCAAATCTAATTCTTTGCTTCGCATATTCCGACCGAAATCGTTGAGGAGTTCCAAAGTATTGTGTCTAATCATTTCGTCAATCGAGAGCATTCAAGTCACCGGGGGTCGAACCGCCGGTTGCCCGCGAAACACATTTAGCGATCAGGGTATTATTCTTCCGCGAAGGCCGGTATGCAGCGCAGCTATTGGTCGCTACCGGTAGGAATCTCGAATGGATTAGTTAAGGGTGTAGACTTCGGCTAAGGCGACGCCGGTACTGCCATTGGCTCCGCGCACAATAGCAGTATAGGTTCCTGCGGGCAGGTGAAGCACCAGTGCCGATTCGGAGGGATTTGGCGGTGCGAGTCTGTTCTT
>DATBIE010000053.1:0-14190 GCA_036557105.1 Terriglobales bacterium | reverse complement strand
CCAATTTCCTGCTCGGCAAACTGGATCTCGTGCAGCAGGGCCTTGTATTGCTCGTTGGTCTTTACATCGAGCGATTGGTCGCGATACTTGGAGATTTTCTGGCGCAGATCAGTGATAGCGGTTTCGTACTTACGCCGCGCTGCTTCGTCGCCCTTCACCGCCGCTCGGGCCTTTTCGAGACCCGCTTTGGTCCCGGCTAATTTTTCTTCGATTGCGGCCACCCGCCTGGGAAGTTCGGCGATTTCGGCCTTCAGCCGCTGGATTTCGCGGTCGGTACGTTGCAGTGAGATTAAATGCTCAATTTCAGGGGACATCGGGAGTGTCTGATCAATTCTAGCACGCGAGTTCAGCGGATCGGGTGATCTGGTGATCGGGCCGTCGAGTGATCAAACCCATAGTTGCGGGTATTTGGACATTGCGGACTTCTGCGAAGCAAAACAAAACCTTTAACCGCAGAGATCGCAGAGCCAACGCAAAGATCGCAGAGCCAACGGCACGCACGCAAAGCGTCCGGAACGAGAAGCCTTCTCCGCGATCTCGTCGTTTACCTCGGCGATCTCTGCGGTTAAAAGCTTTTGCGCAGGACGCGCCACCTGCGACGCATAACGGATTTAGAATCGTCCGATGGACCGATCCCCAGATCGCCCGATGCGAGTCTCCATCGGTAACTTCGAACTCACTGCGCTTTCCGACGGCACCTACTACCTCGATGGCGGCGCATTTTTTGGTGTCGTCCCAAAGGTGTTGTGGTCAAAGCGCCTGCCGAGCGACGAGAAGAACCGTGTACCAACAGGCCTAAACTCAGTGCTGGTGCGTGGTGGCGACCAAACAATCCTGATCGAAACTGGGGTCGGCAATAAGCTTCCCGAAAAGATGGTCCAGATTTACGGTCAGCCGGCGAAACTGCTGGATCGGTTGAATGCCGCAGGTGCCTCGCCAGAAGACATCGATATCGTCATCAACTCCCACCTGCACTTCGATCATGCTGGATGGAACACCGTGCGTGAAGGCGGGAAGATCAAGCCGACGTTTCCCAAGGCCACCTACTACGCTCAGGAAGGCGAGTGGAAGCATGCGCACGAGGGCCAGCGGGATGCGGTCAGCTACCTGCACGAAAATTACGATCCGCTGGTCGAGAGAGGCCAGATGCAATTGCTCCGTGGCAATCAAGAAATTGTCCCCGGCATTTCCGTCGAAGTTTTTCCCGGCCACACCCGCGACATGCAGGCGATCATCATTAGGAGTGAAGGCACGACCGCATGCTATATTTCCGACCTGATCCCCACGAGCGCTCACGTCGAGGTGAACTGGGTCATGGGGTTCGACCTGTATCCCCTGGAAACAATCGAGAGTCGGAAACGCTATTACTCGCGTGCCATTCTCGAAAACTGGCTGACCATGTACACCCACGATCCATACGTGCCGTGGGGTTATCTGACGAAAGACGAGCGCGGAAAAATCGTCGCGCAAGAAGTCTCTTTGGCAGGGTAAGCTTCAAAAGCTTTTAACCGCAAAGATCGCAAAGAAAAGCCGCTCGAAAGCTTTTAACCGCAGAGCTCGCAGAGGAAAGCCACTGAGTTCGCAGAGAAAGTCTCTGAATATGTTCATTCCGAAACTTCCGTGTTATGTTTTCTCGGCGAACTCGGGAGTCCGCTCTGCGACCTCTGCGGTTAAAGGCTTTTTGGATTCGCCACCCCGTCATCAAGCGCTTTTGACCACAGAGCTCGCAAAGAAGACGCCAAGTTCGCAGAGAAAATCTCCGACGCTCAACGCGGGCCGTCGCATGGTTTTTTCCTGCGAACTCGGCGTGAAATCTCGGCGAACTCTGCGGTTAAAGGCTTTTGGTTTAATCTTTATCGTCTCGTAGCCGCAATATGAGGAACGGAAATATGAAGGCAAAGCTTTCTGTGGTGCTGATCGTTCTGTTCGCTGTAGCAATGCAAGCTGCTGACCGCCCCAAGATTACGGGTATTGATCACGTCGCGTTCTACACGAGCTCCCCCGACGCGAACACTCATCTTTACACTCGGGTTCTCGGCCTCACATCAGTGCTTCCGTTTGAGTCTGGGCAAACGCAGCGATACATCGTTGGCAAGCAGTGGGTCGGCTACAGTCCGGCGCTGGATCCAAAATCAACGAACCGCATGGACCACGCCGCGTTTGCCACCGCTAATGCCGCAGCGCTTGCGGCCTACTTGCATGAAAAAGGTATACAGACAAGCGACGTAGCCAGTGTGGCAAGCAATGGCAGCCGCACCTTTCGCGTTAAGGACCCTGAAGGGCATACGGTCGAATTTGTCGAGCGTACAAAGGTCCATTCGCGCGTGAGTGTGGCAAACCCGAATTCGATCTCGCGCCACATGATCCACGTCGGCTTCATCGTTCGCGATCGTGCCGCCGAAGACCACTTCTACAAAGACATCCTCGGCTTCCATCTCTACTGGCAGGGAGGCATGACCGCAGAACGCAACGATTGGGTCGCCATGCAGGTTCCAGACGGCACCGACTGGCTGGAATACATGCTGAACATCAAGCCTGATCCTGATCAGCACACCATGGGAGTCATGGATCACATTTCGCTTGGCGTGAAAGACATCAAGCAGGCACAGGCGAAGCTCGAATCACATGGCTGGAAGCCTCATGGTGAAGAGCACGCGCAAATGGGACGGGATGGCAAGTGGCAGTTGAACATCTACGATCCCGACTTCACCCGCGTCGAACTCATGGAATTCAAGCCGGCACAGAAACCCTGCTGCTCGGAATTCACAGGGCCGCATCCGACGCAATAGCATTCAGCACTTACCAGTCAGCGTCGCCTGGCGCATTTGGCGGTTGAATGCTCGAACATCGTTCGCGCTCTCGGCGGCCCCGCGGTTTTTCCCTGCGATCTCTGCGGTTAAAGGCTTTGGTTCTCAAGGACCGCGGCTTATATAGTCAATACTGCAGCTTCCGGCGACAAGCGGGCCTCGAAGAATTCTTCCACCCTCACCAGAATCTCCGGTGCGCTTTTCGATTCGTAGATCGCTTTCCGCAATCCGGCGCCTCCCGGAACTCCGTGCGTAAACCACGATGCGAACTGCTTCATCTTGCCAGTCGCATCTGGGAGCTCTTCTTCAATCAGCATCTGGAAGTACGTGCGAATCATTTCGTAGCGGTCGGATTCGGAAGGTTCGTCGTAAGTTGATTTCTCGCAATATTGTTCAATCTGCCTGAATATCCAGGGATTCGACGGAGCCGTCCGCCCGATCATCACGGCATCGCATCGGGTGGCAGCAACCATCGCGCACGCATCTTCCGGGACTCGGATGTCGCCGTTTCCAATCACGAGAATTTTCACTGCATCTTTCACCGCCGCGATCCACTCCCAGCGCGCATTGCCGCTGTAGCCCTGTTCGCGAGTGCGGGCATGCAACGCGACAGCGCACAAGCCACAATCCTCCGCCATTCTGGCCAACTCAACACACACGATCTCTTCGTCATTCCATCCCACGCGGAATTTCACCGTAAACGGAATCTTCACCGCCGCGCGTACGGCTTCAAAGATTGAACGAATTCGCGGCAGGTCGCGCAGCAGTCCGGAGCCGCCATTGCATTTGACGACTTTTTTCGCGGGACAGCCGAGGTTCAGGTCGACAAGATCGAAACCGAGATCCTCCACGATTCGTGCCGCATCCGCCATGACCTGCGGATCGCTTCCAAAAAGCTGCGCGGAAATCGGGTGCTCGTCTTCATAGAAATGCAGGTAGCGTTTGGCTTTCTTATCTTTGGCACGCAGTACTCCATCAGCCGAGGTGAATTCGGTCATGATCAGCCCGCAACCGCCAAGATTCCTGATGAATCTCCGAAAGACAGTGTCAGTAACGCCGGCCATGGGCGCCAGCACCGTGGCAGGGGCGATTGTGACGGCGCCGATCTGAACCGACCTGGGAACGGCCACCAATCCGGCCGGCGAAGCGCCCGCCCCACACCGGCCCGGACTGTCCCAAAACTTCTTCACCGCCTTATTCTACCTTCCCGGTTCCAGCGAGCTGCGTATCCAGATCGGCGAGAGCGTTTTCCAACATGGCGCGATGTTGAGAGTTGGAGGCAACTTGAAGCTGCTGCAGGATTCTCTGACGTGATAGTTCCAGCCCCCGGCGACGTTGTTGTTCTGCAATCTGCTCAGCAGTGAGCGCCTTGCCTTTGCGTCCAGCTGAAGACTTCGCCTCTTCCTGTTGTTGCTCAACGGATTTGCTTTCCCACCCACGGGCCATATGTCCATTGTAAGGACGATGAGGTCGCTCGTCGTCCCATATCTCATGTCAGTCAGAGCTTTGATGGATAGCTGAGATTTTGGCTTGATAACTAAAAGGTATATCCTTGCGCCGTGCGGCAAGCGGCGGGGCGGTCGCCCACAACTCCTCTTTATATTGGTCTGGTGATCACGCTGGCGGTGGTGGTCGCATACTCCGCGTATGTCACCCGCCAGATCGCCGGATTGCGCGTGTTGCAGAACAATCTCATCGATCGCAACCGCAAGGATTCGCTGCAGCTTCTACGTATTCAAAACGAACTGAATTCGATCGGCATGGCAATGCGTGACATGCTGGATACCGACCCGCTCGATCAGGAGCAGCGATATCCATTGACTGCCTGGGAGCCGCAATTTCAGCGCATGAGGGTCGACCTTGAAGATGCCTTCCATCGCGAGCGGCAAGTGTCGCCCGAAGGTCGCACAGCCGATCAGCAACAATATTTGCAAAGCTCGCTAGGCCAATTCTGGGATGCGGTGCAGCGCAATTTCGATCTCGCGCGCAGCGGCAAAGAAAAGGAAGCTAGAGAGCAAATCAGGCTCTCCCTGCAGGCTCGCCTGGCTGCTCTTACCACGGCGGTGGCGCGTTTACTGGTGCAAAACAATGAAAGCGAGGAGCGGGCCACAGCGCAAGTCACTGACATCTACAATCGCGTCGAGAGGCAGGCATACGTTTTTCTTTCCGCAACGTTGGTGGCAATCATTCTCACCAGCCTTTATCTCATTCGCTCGAACCGGCTCATATTTAATCAACTCGCCGCACTTTCAGAGCAGCGAAGCGATCTTGCGCAGAAACTCATTTCTTCACAGGAATCGACTCTTCGGCATATCTCCCGTGAGTTGCACGACGACTTCGGCCAAATCCTGACGGCGATGGGCATCATGCTCGGCCGCGCCAGGAACCAGTTGCCTGAAAACTCCCAGCTGCGCGACGATCTGCTCGAAGTCCATCAGACTGCGCAGACCACGCTCGACAAAGTGCGCAGCTTATCGCAGGCGCTGCATCCGGTCATGCTCGACGAAGCCGGTCTGGAGCAGACCGTCGAATGGTATCTGCCGGTGGTGGAAAGGCAGACGGGAATTGGCATATTCTACGAGAAATCCGGGACCCCGTTCCCCGCCTACGGTAACGCCGCAGTCCATGTGTTTCGCGTCTTGCAAGAGGCTTTGAATAACGTTGCGCGGCATTCGGGTGCAAAACAAGCATGGGTGCGATTGCGATTCGCGGCAGACCATCTGCAGCTCGAAATCGAAGATCACGGCTCCGGATTTTCCGCGAATGGTGCACGACAAGGGATCGGTCTGGTTGCCATGCGCGAACGTGCTGAGTTGCTCGGCGGGAAAATCGGAATCGAACGGCCTGCCGCTGGTGGAACGCTGGTAAGAATGACTGTGCCCAAGGAGCAATTGGAGTCGAATGCCTGACGCCCAAATCTCGGTGCTGCTGGTGGACGATCACAGCCTTGTTCGGCGCGGCTTCCGTCGAATGCTGGAGGATGAAGCCGATATTCGCGTTGTGGGAGAAGCCAGCGATGGTGAAGAGGCGCTGAAGCTGAGTCGATCGCTTAAACCACAAGTTGTAGTGATGGATTGCGCCTTGCCGGGAATGAATGGGCTTCAGGCGACACGGAAGATTTTGCAGGCTCTACCGGAAACTCTCGTGCTGATGCTAAGCATGCACACGGAGGAGACCTGGGTCCGGCAGGCGATCGAGGCAGGAGCGCGCGGATACGTGTTGAAAAATGCAATGGATTTGGAACTGAGTTCGGCGATCCGGCGCATTGTGAAGGGAGAGACGGTGCTTGACGGTCAGCTTGCCAAACAGCAGGCGCTCAAAGGGGAGCGCAATGCAGGGCTGACTCCTCGGGAAGTCCAGATTTTGCAACTTATCTGTGACGGAAAATCGAACAAAGAAATTGCGGGTGAACTGGAGTTGAGCGCGAACACCGTGGCCGTCCATCGCGCAAACATCATGGATGCGCTCGGAATTCATAAGACTGCCGAGTTGGTCGTCTATGCCATCCGTAACGGGCTGGTAAACGTTCCGTGAACCGGCGCTCCTTCCTGGAAAAAATTCTCCTCGGTTGCCCCACCCTTGTCACGCCCTTTGCGACAGGGTGGGAATTGCCGTCCGTATTTGCACAAAGCTCTCTCGGTTTCCACTTCAGTGACGTAACTACTTCCGCCGGAATTCACTTCAGGCACAACAATGGCGCTTACGGTGGCAAGCTGCTACCTGAGACACTCGGCTCCGGCTGCGCGTTCGTCGACTATGACGCGGATGGTTGGCAGGACATTCTCCTGGTCAACAGCATGGATTGGGCCGGGCACAAGCATGAGCGCTCCACGCTTAAGCTGTATCGGAATAATCGCAATGGAACGTTCACCGACGTGACGCGGGCCGCCGGACTCGATATCGAAATGTACGGAATGGGCATCGCAGTCGGCGACTACAACAATGACGGCTATCCCGACATCCTGATCACTTGTGTTGGGCAGAACCGGCTGTTCAGGAACACAGGCAAGGGAAGATTTGTTGATGTCACCAATTCCAGCGGGCTCAGCAAGCGGCAGGCCTTCAGCACATCGGCGCTATGGTTTGATTACGATCGCGACGGGCTGCTGGACCTATTTGTCTGCAACTACGTGAAGTGGTCGCCCGAGCACGACGTATTTTGCAGCCTGGACGGAAAACACAAATCGTATTGCACCCCTGAAGCGTATGTGGGCCAGACATGCTGGTTGTTTCACAATCGAGGCAACGGAACGTTTGAAGACGTCACGGCCTCGAGCGGAATTTTCGACAGCAGCTCTAAATCGCTCGGCGTGGCGATGTTCGACTATGACAGCGACGGCTGGCCTGACCTGCTTGTTGCCAATGACACGCAGCCAAACAAGCTTTACCGCAACCAGCGCAATGGAACTTTTAAGGATGTCGGAGTCGAAGCTGGCATCGCATTCAGCGCCGAAGGCAAGGCGCGCGCCGGCATGGGAGTCGATGTCGGAGATTTCGACAACTCCGGTCACAACGGAATCGCGATTACCAATTTCGATAACGAGATGATCGGGCTTTATCGTTCGGACGAAAAAGGCAACCTGAGTGACGTGGCCGTGCAGACAGGCGTGGGCCTTCCGTCGAAGACGACCCTGGGATTCGGCTGCGCGTTTGCAGATTGCAATTTGGATGGCTGGCTCGATCTCATAGCCGTAAACGGGCACATCGACGATACGGTGAGGAACGTTCGCCATGTCGGCTACGCGCAACCGCCTCAGCTCTTCTTAAATGATGGCAAAGGAGATTTTCGTGAGGTTGGTTCCGAGGCGGGTGGAGGATTCAGTCAGCCGAAAGTAGGCCGCGGGCTCGCGCTCGGGGACTTTGATCGAGACGGCGATCTGGATGTACTGATCACAACGAACAACGGCCCGGCATATCTGTTTCGCAACGATCAGGCGTCCGGGAACAAGAGCATTCGGTTTCGGCTGGTGGGGACGAAGTCGAACCGCGATGCGATAGGCGCGCGCGTCACAGTTTTCTCCGGCGGCGTGAGACAAACGCGCATGGTGCGCAGCGGATCGAGCTATCTCTCGCAATCGGAGTTGCCGGTGACGTTCGGTCTCGGGAAGCAAGACAAACTCGAACGCGTAGTCATTGAGTGGCCAAGTGGAAGGACTGAAGAGTTCAAAGGACTGGCTGCTGGTCGCGTCTATCTCGTGACTGAAGTCAAAGGACTGCAAGCGGGAAACGGCTTCTGAGAACGCTCTTTGTTTTTTCAATCTGGCCCCTATCACTGAAGCCGGCCCTAGCCCGTGCTGATCCGTGCTCTGCTAAACTCACAGCGCAATGACGAACTCCCCGGTTGCGGAACAGCAACGTAGCAGCACCGCAAGTCCCGCCGCACCTGGTACCCAGAACCTCATTCCTAATTCATTCACCACACCTCTGCTTATAGCGATCTGGTTTGCTGTTGTCGCTGGATACGTGGAAGCCGCCGAACTTATATTTTTCCAACACCTGAATTCACCCGCGTGGGCAAGAGTAATGCACGTTGGCAAACCGATATTATGGATATCCCCGCTTGTCGATCTGTGTCTCTTCCTACCGATCGGACTGCTCCTCGCAGGAGTTTCGCGCCTCACGGCGCGACCCGTGTTGCGGGTGCTGGTCTTCTTGCTTGGATTTCTCACAGCCTATGATTGGCTGGCGGTAACCGGACGTCTTGATGAACGTGCTTCGGTGCTTTTAGGACTGGGGCTTGCTACTGTGTTGCTGCGCTGGACCAGAAAACATGAGCCGTTTGCTGTCCGGATCTGGACGAGATCGGCGTCGTGGTTGCTGGTCTCAGTCGTGCTGCTCATCACCGGGATGAAGGCGGAGACCTGGGTACATGAAGAATACGCAACCGCGGAGCTGCCTGCGGCGACGAATAGTCCCAACATTCTGGTCATTGTTCTGGATACGTTGCGTGCTGACCACCTTGCGTGCTACGGGTATCACCGCGCTACCAGCCCGGAGATTGATCGCCTGGCGCAAGAAGGCGTTCTTTTCGAGAATGCGATTGCTCCCTCCTCCTGGAGCCTTCCTTCGCATGCGTCATTGCTCACTGGGCAGCCAGTGCACGAGCACGGCTGGGGAGCGACCAAACCCATTCCCTGGTTGGGTTGGAGGCACAGCGCGCTGAATGGGCTCCCGACGATTGGCGAAGCCCTGCAGCAACGCGGATACCGCACTGCCGCAATTTCCGCAAATAGCGTGTATTTCACCAGGAGTGTAGGTCTTGGTCGCGGGTTCATTCATTTTGAGGATTACTTTGAAAACGCCGGGGATGGCTTGGTACGCACGCTGTATGGCAGCAAGTTTTCGCATAGGTATATGCATCGCAGTCCGAAAAGTGCGTTTACGCGAGGCTTTCGTGCATTGGGGCTTGCATCATGGCTGGACGAA
Source organism: Terriglobales bacterium (assembly GCA_036557105.1). GTDB lineage: Bacteria > Acidobacteriota > Terriglobia > Terriglobales > Acidobacteriaceae > Gp1-AA145. Next base: position 4,957 of record DATBIE010000053.1, on the reverse strand, counting down.
GATACTGAGGGCTCGGGCCCGTTCGGCGGCACGTTCGGAGTACGCAAGCGCGCCGATGAGGTAAATCGCGAGACGCTCCGCTGGATCGAGAGAGATTCAAAACACCCGTTTTTTGCATTTTTGAACTACTTCGATGTGCACTTCGCTTACGGAGGTCCCGAAGATTATCCAGACCCGGCGTGGGACCACGGAGCGCCGATCGACGAGTACGACGCTGGCGTAAGCTACGAAGATCATTTTGTAGGACAACTGCTCCACCAACTGGATTCTTCAGGAATTCTGAAAGACACGATCGTGATTCTGACCTCAGATCATGGCGAATCACTCGGTGAGCACGGGCTCAACTATCACGGGGCCGCACTGTATTGGGAATTGATTCACGTCCCGCTGATCATCTCATTCCCTGGACACATTCCAGAAAAACTGCGGATTGAACATCCAGTCAGCAATGCCGCAATCCCTAAGACCATCATGGATCTGATCGGAAAAACGGCGGATATATTCCCCGGCCCGTCGCTCGCACAGCTTTGGGAACATTCTGCGTCTCAGAGCTGGCCTGATTCGGTTTCTGAACTTCCTCAAACTGCGAACCTTGTTGGAATCGATCCCGCCTTGAAGGATAAGGAACCGCTTTCGCTCGACGGGAACATGTGGTCCGCGGTCACTTCACGCTGGCAACTGATTGAGCATGACAAACGCGGAGACCAGATTTACGACTGGCAGGCAGATCCACACGAATTAAAGAACATGATCAACACGCCCGATGGCGCCGCTGCGCGAGCCGAAATTCTTCGGCAGTTTGGCCGCTAACCAGCTCCGGTTATCACTATTGAACTGGATTAATACTTTTCGATTATTGCCATACGTAGTCTCTTGCATGACAATCATCTCAACGTCCTCATACAAATGGCCACCTCCGGCCTGACAACTTGAGGAGTTCAACCCACGAAACCAGAGCCGCCCGAAAGGACGGTTTTGGTTTTTTTGCGAAGATTTTTCGCTACCATAACTCGCACTACACGAATCGCGATCGCTAAAGTGTCGTCTGCCGTTCGATCTCTGCCTGCCCAAATCTCCTCTGGTGCGTATAATGTTCGGTTCTTGCACTCCAAGCTCGAGGAGCTTCATAGTGAACCTTCCTGACCCGCCGTCTCCCACGCGCAGGAATTTCCTGACCACAACAGGTGGAGTGATTGCCGGAGCGGTGGCCGCTCCACGAATGTCGGCCGCCACGCCGCAATCGCAATCCAGCGATGAACAAAGTTCCGAGTCAAAGGACCGCCGCAAGATTCTTATCGGCGTTTTCGACCCGGCGTTCCCCGACCTTACCCTCGACCAATTGGTCGAAAAGTATCAGCAGCTCGGCGTTGAGGCGGCAGAGATTGGGACAGGCGGATACCCCAACAACAAGCATTGCGCACTCGATGACCTGCTGGCTGATCCCGCCAAGCTGCGCGCATGGCACAAGAAGTTTGACGACCACAACATTCATATTGGCGCGCTGAGCTGTCATGGAAATCCGGTGCATCCCGATAAAAGTGCCGCCGAGCTTTCCGACCAGACCTTTCGCAAGACGGTACAACTGGCAGAGAAGATTGGCGTGAAGGTGATTGTTGGATTTTCCGGCTGTCCGGGCGCTAATCCCACTGACAAGAACCCTAACTGGATCACTTATCGTTGGCCGCCCGAGTATGCTGCGGCGCAGGATTGGCAATGGAAAGAACGGCTGGTCCCTTACTGGAAAGATGCCGTGAAGTATGCGCGATCCCACGGAATCCGGCGGATCGCGCTCGAAATGCACCCGAATTTTTGTGTGTATAACCCGCTCACGCTGCTCAAGCTGCGCGACGCAGTGGGGGAGGAGATCGGCGCCAATAACGATTTGAGTCACTTGTTCTGGCAAGGCTGCAATCCGGTGGAAGTGATTCACATGCTGGGCAAGCAGGGCGCAATCTATCACGCTCACATGAAAGACACGGTGCTCTTTCCGGATAAAGTCGGGAAGTACGGCGTGCTGAACTTTATCTTCGAGAAGCAGGACCTCAAGACGGCATCCGATGCATTCCGTGCCGTTGGTTACGGTCACAGCGCCAGCACGTGGAAAGACATCATGCGCGCGTACATGGAAGTCGGATACGACGGATTCTTCAGCGTCGAGAACGAAGACCCGATTCTTTCCGGCGAAGTCGGCGTGGAGCGAGCGCTTTATGTGCTGAAAAATGTACGCGAAGAACTGCTGACGGAACCGCAGCTGGCATAGTCTTTCTTTGTGACCCTTTGCGGTTTTCTTGACGAACTTTGCGGTTAAAGCCTTTCATCGCAGAGGGCAAAGGCTGTAAGCGCGAGGAGTTGGGTTCGTTTTTTGAACAGATCTTAACCGCAGAGATCGCAGAGTTCTTGCGGGAGATCGCCGAGAGCCGCGTGGTTGGATTTGTTTTGACTCTGATGTTGGTGGGTGGTGTGGCTTTTCTCTGCGAACTCTGTGCTGTTTCTCGGCGCACTCTGCGGTTAAAAAGCTTTTGCCGTGTCCGCGATTGACTTAGGAGATCAAATGGATCGCAGAACGTTTATTTCCAGCACGGGTACTGTAGTTGCTGCCACAACTGCCGCGGCAGTGATGAGCCGGTTTTCCTGGGCCGCAAGCGAACATCGAATTCAAAAAATCGGGTTGGAACTATACACGGTCCGCGACGCTCTCGGCAAAGACTTCGAAGGCACCATCAAGCGGGTCGCGCAAATCGGCTATAAGGAAGTCGAACTCGCGCAATTTTTCGCGCACCTCCCAGACTTTAATCCTTCGCCAAAACGCGCTCGCGAAATTCTGGACGCAAACGGTCTGGTCGCGCCCGCTTCGCACATTCCGTATTCCGCGATTTCGCCTGAGAATTTACCCAAGGTAATTGAAGCCAGCAAAATTCTTGGCCACAAGTACATCGTGAACCCGTCGATTGATCGTGCCGTGCTCAAGCAGCCGGACGGTTGGAAGCGCGCTGCCGAAGCATTCAATCGCGCCGGCGAAGAAACCAACAAAGCAGGAATTAAATTCGGCTATCACAATCACGTCGAGGAATTTAAGCCGCTTCCGGATGGCAAGTTGCCATATGACGTGCTGCTCTCAGAAACCGACCCAAAGCTGGTCTTCATGGAAATGGATCTCGGCTGGGCTCATGAGGCCGGAGCCGATCCTCTTGCATACTTCAAGAAGTACCCTGGGCGATTTGCTCTGGTGCACGTAAAGGATTTCACCAAAGATCGAGTGATGACCGACGTTGGCAAAGGCGAGATCGACTGGAAGGCAATTTTTGCGAAATCTGACCTCGCCGGGATCAAGCACTATTTTGTCGAGTTCGATGATCCCAAAGATCCGTTCGCGAGCATTCAGGATTGCTACACGTACTTAGAGAAGCTGCGATTTTGATAATTTCTTCTGTGTGGTTCTCCGTGTAACTCTGTGTTCTCTGTGGTTGAGATTTTAGAAGTTTGAACCACAGAGAACACAGAGTTACACAGAGGAAAGACACAGAGCCGGAGAGTCCATGGCCCAAGTAATTCGTTCTCCCAAGACTTACGACGTTTGCATCATCGGTTCGGGTGCTGCGGGTGGCACGGCGGCGAAGATTCTCTCAGAGGGCGGCCTGAACGTTGTCATGCTCGAGGCCGGGCCGATGCTCTACCCGGAAAAGGATTTCAAGGAGCACGTCTGGCCTTATCAGCTTCCGCATCGTGGCGCGGGAGTTGGCGGCAGGGCCAGCGCGAATTTTAGCGAGTTCCTTGCCCCAAACGGTTCCTGGGACATCGAGGGCGAGCCTTACACCGTAGCTCCGGATTCACGGTTCCGCTGGTTTCGTTCGCGTATTGTCGGCGGACGCACAAACCACTGGGGAAGAATTGCTCTTCGCTTTGCTCCTGTCGATTTCAGGGCGCGTTCCTCCGACGGCATGGGCGATGATTGGCCGATCACATACGAAGACCTTGCGCCGTACTATGACAAGGTCGAATCCTATATCGGCGTGTTCGGAACAAAGGAGAACGTCTCCAGCGCGCCCGATGGAGTGTTCCTTCCCCCGCCCAAACCCCGCTGCACCGAAACCATCGTCAAAAAAACATGCGACAAGCTGGGTATCACCTGCATTCCGTCGCGCCTGGCAATTCTGACCGAAGCCCACAATGGCCGGCCAGCTTGCCACTACTGCGCGCAATGCGGACGCGGCTGCATGACCGCATCCAATTTCAGCTCCAGCCAGGTGATGATCCCCCCGGCGCAGAAGACCGGACGCTTCACGCTGGTTACCGAAGCCATGGCGAGAGAAATTCTTGTCGGGAAGGACGGCAGAGCCGAAGCGGTGTCGTATATAGACAAGCAGAGCCGCACAGAGAAAAAAATTTACGCCAAGGCTTTCGTCGTCGGCGCCAGTGCCTGCGAGTCAGCGCGCTTGCTGCTGAATTCAAAATCCCCGATGTTCGCCAACGGGCTCGCGAATTTCTCCGGCGTAGTTGGGCGTTATCTGACCGACAGCGTTGGCAGTTCGGGATTCGGGCACTTTCCGCAACTGATGAATATGCCGGCTCACAATCACGACGGCGTTGGCGGCATGCATATGTACATGCCGTGGTGGAAGTTCAACCGTAAAAACGAATTCCTGCGCGGGTATCACATTGAATTCGGAGGCGGACGCGATATGCCCGGCGTCGGTGGCTTCAACGGCATTTGCGAACAATACGAAGGTTACGGCTCGAATCTGAAGAAGAAATGCCGCGAATTGTATGGGACGTTCATCGGCTTTGCCGGACGCGGCGAGATGATTCCGAATAATGATTCCTATTGCGAGATTGATCCCGACACAATCGATGAGTGGGGAATTCCCGTGCTGCGCTTCCATTGGAAATGGAGCGACAACGAGATCAAGATGGCGCGCGATATGCAGGAAACATTCCGCAGCATCGTTGAATCATCCGG
>DATBIE010000052.1:0-6432 GCA_036557105.1 Terriglobales bacterium | reverse complement strand
TCGGCGACTTATCCTGACAGTCAAGGAAAATTTGCAGGAAAACTACGGACTGCGGTCGTCGCAGGTCCTGTCGGCTCCGCGTCTTGGTCTGCATCGCCACGCGCTAAAAGCGACCTCGGATAACGGTGTTTACCGGGACCTGTTCTCTGCTACCTGCTTGATTAGCTTGTTTCGCCACTCAAGTAGCGATCTCATGTATTGCTTCAGAAACAAGCGATCTGCCAGGGATCCGAGCAGACCCAGCGGCGATTCATAATCGAAGACGTCCCGCATTACCGTTTCCGCGCCTGGTGATTGTTGGAAAAAATGATCGTGATCGAAGCGCTTGAATGCGCCGCGCACCTGCGAGTCTCTGAAGTGAAACGGACGATCATAGGCCGTGATCTTTGTAGTTAGTCGCTGACGGATGCCGAAATGCGTTGCCTCCCACGTCACTTCTTCTCCAGGACCGATCAAGCCCGTTGTGACGCCTGCCACGGCAATCTCTCGGGTTTGCTCCGTCGATCGCATGTGGAGGTCGACATCGCGGGAAAGGTCGAAACAGTGTTCGATCGGGGCTCTTATGCGAGTTTCGAGCGTGATCACGGGCCTGTACTTCAATCATCAGTGTCACCGGATCAGTCGCCAATCTGCGAAAGATTACGGTTGGCTGCTTTCCCGTGGCGTAAGCATCTTTTTCTGCCGTGTAACCTCGATTTTCAACACCTCACGTTGCAAAACCGAAAGACTTTTGGACTTCAGCATCTCCTCAGCTTGCTGGACGGATTGCGCCCAAAGCGGCCGATGTCGACTAGTAATGCAGGCATTCGGGCAGCGGTCAGGCTGACACAGCGAGAGAGCCGGTCTTGAAGAATCCTGGTGATTGGTGTTGGCGAGACAGAGGGCAGTAGCCGGATCGAAGAAACAATCGTTTAAAACACCAACGAATAGAGTGCGAGCAACATGTGCCAGCATCTTGCGAATGCGGGCCGAATCGGCGATGATTCCCGGAAGTGGATCGAGCTTATGAGCAACGTCCGCGAGCTGGTTTTCGATTCGGCCGGCCGCTGGCCCGGAAAGCCGTTCACCGATTCTGTGCCGCTCGAAGTACTCAAGAATGTCGTCTAGCTGGCCCAGAGCTCGTTCCCTTTCGATCTCGCGTCTGAATCCAGAAGCGCTTTCTCCTGCATACCCCTCAAAGGCGGCAATCGACGCATGTTTGTACTGAATTTTTCCAGCCACCAAACCGAACGGGCGGTTCGCAATATGCCAGGCGACCGTTCGCCGAAACTGGCGCGTCGTTAGCCTCCACGGAGCACCATCCGGGGAAAGCGGCACCGTCGGTGAATCTGATAGTCCGGACTGCTGATTCAGGTGATCACGAAAGCCGTTCAGGCTTCGCACGATCTCTGCCGATATATGCTCCTTGCCGTTCGGGCGTTTGTGCAACACCCGCCAGAGAGAATCGCCGCCTCTTTGTGTTCGAATGTGCTCGGTCAAGCGTTGGAGGATTATGAGGGCTTGGGCTACAGGTTCAATCGTGACCCATTCTTCCGCCTCTCCGGTGGCGCGGCGTCCTTTATAAGCGGTGCTCTTGATTCGATACCGTTCGATAACACCATCGTCGCTGCGGCTAATCGACAGACAGCCGGTATTCATGGCCTGCACTTCGCAATCCCGCATGCCGGTCAGGTAAGCGCAGAGGATATAGCAGGCTGTCTGCAGCATCCGCTCCTCCACAACCAAGCTCATTGTGTCGAAACGCTCGCGCCACGGCAGCCCGGTATCGGGATCACAAGAGATCGGCGCATCCAACCCGCCGATCTCAGTTCCGATCTGATGCACTGCGGAAACAATCATCTTCGCCGTTATGCGATCCTGACTGATCCTGCTCGTGCTGGGCGCCCCCGTGTGCAAACGGATCAGGTGGTAATTAATCGCGGGAGACGCCGGATTGCGAACGCCGGGGCGGCGGTGCGCTGCCGGAACGGAAGACCAGAGCGGTAGCCCTCGGCCGGCTTGGCGTCGTTGATCCAAGAACGCACCGAGCCGGTCGATTCGCAGTTTCCGCTGTTCGCGGCTAGTCCGATGCTCATCTTCGATGAGCCATAACTGACATTGTGTTTGCAATGCAGACAGTTCTACTCGGGCGGCCAGAATGTCAGTGGCGAAGACCGATACGTATTTTAGAGACCAGCGCACCAAAGGACTAATGATGTGTTCCGGAATGCGAGGTGTTTTGTTTTCGCCCGCCTGACCAGCGCCTGCTACATAAAACGCGCTACGTCCTTTCCATGGCAGAACAGAAATGCCGCCGGAAGGCATGTGATCACGATAATGATGAAGGTCAGTGACGGTTTCGAGCAGAAGCGCTATCTGCGCAGGCTGGCGCTGCGCGGCGGATTGCAAGTGTACCCGATAGGCATCCAATAAAGGCTGATCCACCACACGCAAATCGCAGGTTCCGCGTTGACTGCGAAGAAAATCAAGGAAGCGTTTGGCTCGATTGAAAATCTGGCGAACACCGCTCGGCGGGAGACGAAAGCGGACGCCGGGAATGTCGACGTTTAAACGCGCATACAAAAACTCGCGGAGCGTTTGTGCCTGCTGAGAATCCGAGATCCCCGTGAAGTGCACGGTTACGTGGCACCGCCGCGCGTTGTTGCGAAAAACAGCTGGTGAAAGATCCCAAGAAGCATCACCGAAACGAGAAAGTTGTTGTCGGTGAAAACCCGGTTTTAGCGGGGCTGTCGCAAGAACCGGTCGGGTATCAGCCGCCGGCACAACATGATTGGCAGTCACGCGAGAGCAGCCTCCGGTGGCAGATAGAAAACCGGCTCGAGTGCAGCCTTCTTCTTTTGGTGGGCATCCTCAACCACGGCCTCAGGAAACGCAGGCAGGATCTGAGTGGTAATCCTGGTCCAAACGCGTCCGAACTTTGCAGACCAGTGCGATGCCGATAACGTAGCGCGCTGCTCGTTAATGAACTCAAGAAACAGTAGAATCGCCGGGAGTTTCCGTGCAGTAATCACTGCATTCTGGCATTCGAAGCAGCCCCAGAATGGCTGTGGACATGGTTGGCCAGCATCCCCGAATGGGCTTTTATAGAAGTCGGAACAGCTCGCCAGCCAAACATCATGTTCGCCGTCCAATGCCATTGCAACGCGTTCGAAGGAGACGTCATGATCAGCATCTGGCACCTGACGAAGTTGCTCCTCCTGTTCAGGTGTAAGCACGCAAGCTTTGAGAGCGGAATCAAATGCATCTCGGAGGCCGTCGGCTACGGCCTTTTCGTGAACGTGCCGCAAGGCTGGAATATCGGCATAGTGGCGCGCCGCAACTTCGGGCGTGTGGCCGATAGCGAAGTCCTGGATCTCACCCTCGGTCTTGATATACCAGAGGGCCTTCTGAGTCTTTCTGAGACGAGAGAGAACCAGATAGAGAGGGGCTCCGTCATCATCTGTGATTCCATGGGCTGCTATCCAAGTGTCGAGCCTCTCGCGAGGATGCCTGATTCCGGAAACAAGCGTCCCATGATCGAAATAGATCCACAGACTCTCGCTGGGGTTGCGTCTTCGAGCTGCAGCAGTCAGTTGCACAACCGTACGAATCAGCCCTCCTGGTGATAGCGGCCCTTCATCACGCACGCACAACCGTTTCCATTCAGAGCCTCGCGCCCTGCGCTTCACATAAGCAATCTCGATTGTTTTTGCCCCAGGATTCCGAAGGCAGTCAACTGTCAAACCCTTACAGCACTCAATCTCCAAACCGGTTTCAAGGCTCAACAGCACGAGGAAAGGCACAATGTCGCTTGCCAGCAGGTAGTGCTTTCCGTGAAGATCCTCAATCAAAGTTCGGGTTGGGATGCCGCGCCTATAGCGAGCTCGATAGAGTGCGCCGAGGGCCAGATGTTTATGGGAAACAGTCCCCTGGCTTTTAATCAGGTTGTCAACAACCTCCCATTCCTGGGCTATGCTGGCGTCGACATCTACGGGCTTTTCGAATCGCGCTCGGATGAATGCAATATCGGCACGAGCGGCGCCACGAAGCTGGCGGGCAACAAATGGACTATAGGCATCGCGCGGGCGCGATCGGCCGAGTGGTTGCGCACTCACGTATCGCAAGCGCTCGCATAGCCCCTTATGCAATAAGTGCGGAAAGTCGGCGTCGACGAGGCGCAGGCAATTTATAGGCTTTGAAAGCACACCATGGCGGTGAAGTGGTTGCAATCCTCGACACTCCAGCCAGGCTTCAAATCCGTCGATGTGCTCGCTGCGAAGATCGCTCGGATGAGCGATGCTGTCACAAGATTCCGCGAGATAGATAAAAAACTTGCGGATGGCATTTTGATACTGAAGAACAGTCGTTATCGCGCCAATAGAACCGCCGAGCCCGACGGCTCTTTTCAAAGTTTCGGCGAAAAGCCTGGCCAAGCTGGTCGGCGTCAGATCTCGAAAGTCGATCAGCCGTTTGCCACCCTGCGCGGCCTCAATAGTGAATCTTAACTCGTGGTCTTCGGCGGGTGAGCACGGCAGCGGATCGGGCTGCGCATCAAACTGAACAGGATGTCCCTTGCGCGGCCGACTGTCAGAAGCGGAGCTCATCTCGCCTTATCCAACGCAAGAGTGTCAGCGATCTCGCCGAATAGCAAATCAGCTGCGGAATCGACTGCACTCTGACAACCAGCAAGATGGTCGAGGTATATATATGTTGTTTCCAGGCTCGAATGCCCAAGCAGCCTCTGGACCTGCTGCAGAGGATCGCCCAACAAACGGCGATACGGAATCGAACTCGGATCGTGCCGCCTGTGTGAATGTCGACCAAAGGATTCGCGAATTAACATCGCCAACATATGGACCGCAAAACTATGCCTGAGTTGGTGTGGGCTGACGTCGAGCGGTATGCCGGCAGCTTTACATCGTTGACTGGCACGGTCGAAAATCACCTCCCAACAGTTCGGTGAAAGCGGTAGACCGACTTCACTGAGCCAGAGCGCGGCAGGCTCCTGCGGCAAACCGTCCGCATCGCAGAGGATGACTCGACGTCGTTCGTCCGGTGCGAGGCGATCCATCGAAATGTTGAGCCATGAATCTCCATTGGACCGGACTTTCAGCCGACCAGGCCGCCCGGTTCGGCAGAAGATCGGGTTCTTGAACGCTTTCCATGCATTGCGCTTCTGGAACTTTGCGAGGGCGACGGCGCGTTCAACTGAAATGTACGCTTTGAGATGTGCCAGCAATCGAGCCGGCATTCTGATACTCCGCCCCTTGTTGCGCTTCGTCAAGTCTGCAGCCAACCGAAATGGAAGCTGCCGGTCTTCGGGCTTGGCCGCCTCGATAGCTTCTCTTATCTCGGTAACTAACAACGAACATCCTTCTTCGAGTCGCAGACCGGTAGCAATCAGAAGTTCTGCGAATAACGCATTGCGGATTCCGTTGCGGTCACGTGCTCCGATTCGCGGTCTACCATCTGCTTGGCGTCCCAACAGGCCGACATCTCGAAAGCGATGGAAATCTTCTAGCATCAAGAACCGCATGTCAGAGCGCTTCACGGCTCGTTCATAAGAAGCGTTCGTTGCGATCGCTGTGCGCTGCCCGCTGCCGTATGTGCGTCTCCACACCTGGCGATACCTGAATGGACTTTGATGAATGAGTCCTTCCTCACTGCCCCAGCGATAGAGCTTGTCTAATGCAGCCACGGCGCGATTCCAAGACGCTCCTGCAACGCGATTCGCGGCCGTCCCGTTCCGGCGCGCTTTATGGAATGCAATCACATCTGAGCGATCTGCATCCCAAACTGATTTGCGGCGGGCCTGCTCCAAAAAACGGACCCAAACGACAATGTCGTAAGCGTAGCTCCGGAGACTGTGTCTGGACAAAAGCCCGTTCGCAGGGAGATCTAAAAGAAAGCGATCCAGATGGCAATCATAAATGCCATCGTCTTTCAAAATGGCGGGAACAACGTCACGAGTGGATTCTCCTTGTCCGTTGGTTCCAGTCAGCACACACTCGTTGCGCCGTTCTTTCAAATGAATCTTCAATGTTGGTTTCGCTTTCCTTTATTCGCTCAGTGCCGGCGTCCCATTATGCATGTGGGCTGTTGGAAAAGACTTCATCAACGGCTGCGTGGGCCGTGGAAATGCCGGGCCCGTGGAAAGCGAGGAAAACCAAAGGCAGGTTTCCCATCTCTTTCCACCGTCCCTTGGACGCTCGCATACACCGCGACCTATCCACATTCCCACCGCCCTGCTTCGCCCCGATGGAAAAGTGGAAAACCCAAAAACAGGTTTCCCACTTTCCCGCTGTGGCTCGCGATGACGATTCTCGTTTATTAAGTTGAACCCCAAAAACCTGAAAGGAAGTCGGCCACTGTGCGGCCTCCCGATGCCTTATTCTTCGGCCCACTCAGACCTCAGAAAACGCTCTCAATCTTCAGGCCGTACTGTCAAGATAA
>DATBIE010000051.1:0-7324 GCA_036557105.1 Terriglobales bacterium | reverse complement strand
ATCCCGCTCCCGTCGAATCTAGAAATGGAACTTCAGAGCAAATTGAACTTGCCGCTGCGGTATTACGGTTGATGTGATCGCACCGGCAGCACCAGGATCGTCGGTAACGAAGGGATCGGGCTGTGAAAAAACGGGATGGTTAAACGCGTTAAACAGTTCAGCACGGAATTCGACACGCACGCGCTCAGTCACGCTGAAAAATTTGCGCAAAGAAAGGTCAGCTGTAGTTTCTCCTGGGCCTTCGAGAATGTTCTTGCCGGCGTTGCCAAAACATCCTTGCGCACAGTTGGGAACCGGGAAATCGTTCACGTTAAACCACAAGGCAGGCGTCGGATTAGCCAGATGCCCGTTGCCGATCTGGTTCGACCGCTGTAGTCCCGGGGAGCCTGTGTTGCTGGGGTCGAAATCAATCTGCGGAGAGAATGGAAAACCTGATCGCAGCGTAATAATGCCGCCCAAATGCCACCCGCCGAGCACGGCATCAACCACGCCCGCGCTCTGATTCAGGAATCGCCGTCCTTTGCCGACCGGCAGTTCGTAATCGACGCTGGTAACCCATCGCTCGCGATTATCGAAGTCGGCGAGTCCTTTTTCTGCGGTAATGTTGTAACTGTCCTGCGGCCAGGGGGCGTTGCAGCAAATCTCCGGCTGATCATTGATTGCTTTGCTGTAAGTAAACGCGCTCAGGAAATACAAGCCGTGGCTGGTGCGCTTCTCGGCTTTCAATTGGAATGCGTGATAGACAGAATTTCCGCGGTTCTGGATGGAGGTGAAGGTCGCGAACCGGCAAACCCCCGGACTGAGTTCCTGACAATAAGGCGCGAGGGTGGGGTCGAATGACGTCTGCGGAGTTGGAATCTGGTTCAGGTCACGAAGAACCTGAAGATGAGTTCCCTTCGTCCCCACATAGGCTGGACTGATCAGAATGCCCCCCGGCAATTGATATTCGAGGTCCACATTCCATTGGTCATAAACCGGCGTCTCGGGATGGAAATCCTGGCTGGTAACACCCGCGAAGGTGGCGTTGCTCGGATCAATCAGCCCGGTGAATCCGGTCGCCAGGGTCACAGGCGAAGGTGTCTTTCCATCACTACTAAACGTCGGCTCAAAAAAGAACGGCAGATTGTAATTGATCTGCAGCGGGTCTCCGGTACGAATCTCATAGAACACAAAAAAGCGACCGTATCCTGCGCGAATAACCAGTGGCTTCGATTCGAACGGCGTGTAAGCCAGGCCGACGCGCGGCGCAAAGTTGTCTTTGTGCGGAGTTGCCAAATGTTCCGGGTAACCTGGAGTACCGGCCGGGACAATGATTCCCTTCGAGTAGTCAAAATTGCTTTGGCGGTTGTGCGCCTCGTAGACCGGTGTGGCGTAGTCGTAACGCAATCCGAGATCGAAGGTCAGGTTCGGGCTTGCCTTGTAGCTGTCTTCAACAAACGCTCCATAGGTGTGCTGCCGATTGCCGAAATATGTGACCGTCGAGATCACCGAATCGACGGGAATACCCAAAAGCATATCCGCCACACCGTTCCCACTTCCGTCAGCGATCGAACCCGAATCTGACGTGAACTGTCCGCTGAAGGAGAGGTTTCCGCGTGGCTGGCCGATTTGCAAGAGGTTGAACTGATCAAAGTGGACCTGCGGTCCAACTTTGATCAGATGCTTGCCATGAATCCAGCTCAACGTGTCATTGAGTTGAATATCCTGGCTGGTGCTTCGCGTTGGTGTATACAGCGGCTCACCGAGACCGTTATACCCGTCAGGCGTAAATCGCGTTAGGCCGTTGACTAGAGGATTGTTGGGCACTCCGGGTACCTGCAGACTTGGCGGCGGGTAGTTTTGTCCATAAGACGGCACGTTTGAGATGTAATGCACGCGATTGAATCCGACTCGCAAAGCATTCACCAGGTTCGGCGTAATAGTGTCTGTCAGGCCGAGCACCAGTCCTTCGCCATTCAGTGGTCGATTTCCAGTGTTGTAGTGTCCGCCATCAGCGATCCCCGAAAAGACCGGCGCTTGAAAACGGCTGTCTTTGACGTATGAAAATCTCTGGAACAGCTGGATTTTGCTGGTCAGGTTTTCATCGGCACGAGCATCCATCTGATCGGTTTGCTCGTAACCAGGCGCGTTCACGACGTAATTGTTGGCGGTGCCTGGAAGATTTGGCGCAGGATAAAGTGCGGCGTATGCCAATCCAAGGCTGTTAATACTTCCGGCGGGAATGATGTTTGCCTGCGGGCCGGGGATGCCGGTCACAGGATCGAACCCAAAACCATCGCGAACAGTGTGACATGGTGGGTTGGGAGGAGCACCACATCCTGCAGGAACATTCCTTGTTGTGGACGGATCAAAAATCTCATTCGGGTAAATCGGCCTGCCAAGTAAATCGGTTCCGGAGGCAACCTTGCCCAGAATGCTGCTGAAATCGCCGGTAGCTTCACCCGCAACCGGGACACTCGCAAAATCAGTCTGCGCCTGGTGAATTCGAGTACCTTCATAGTCCAGAAAGAAAAATGCCTTGTCTTTCTTGATCGGTCCACCGAACGTTCCACCGAACTGATTTTGCTTGTATGGCGCCTTCTCGATGTTCGACCCAAAGCCGTACTGACTTGCATCGAGGGCATCATTCCGGAAAAACTCCCATGCCGATCCGTGGAAACTGTTGGTGCCAGACTTGGTGCTTGCGTTGATCACGGCTCCGCCGCTGCGTCCGAATTCGGGAGAGTAGTTTGAAGTTTGAATTTTGAATTCGGCGATCGCGTCAACGCTGCTCAATATGCTGACATCGCCATTGTCGTTGGAGTTGTTGTCGATGCCATCGAGAATGAAGTTGTTCTGATCGCCGCGAGTGCCGTTGACGGAAAAGCTCCCGCCGGTGTTTCCGTTTGTAGGTGAGCTACCTCCGTTGACTGGCCCTTCGATGACCTTTGCGACGCCGGTGGTCAGTTCGGCGAGATCCGTATAGCGACGACCGTTGAGGGGTAATTCTTCGACTTGTTGTGCGGCGACAACGTCACCCAGAGACGCCGTTTCAGTCTCAAGCAACGGAGCCTCGCTGGTGACTTCAGCTGTTTGAGCGACAGAACCCACGCCAAGCCGAAAGTCGAGGCGCTGGTTCTGCTGGACGTTCAAAACGATGTTCTGGCGGGTTTCAGTTCGGAACCCATTCGCTTCCGCCGACACCGAATAACGCCCAATTTTTAGCGGCGTAATGACGTAAACGCCACTGTTGTCGGTTTTGGCAGCCGCACGGATCCCCGTGTCCATTTCGGTTGCAGTGACGGTGACGTTCGGGAGTACTGCTCCGCTTGAGTCGGTGACGGTGCCTGTAACAGTAGCGGTATCAACTTGGGCAAACGCGGTAACAGCCGTGGCGACACTCCAAAACAAAGCCACCGCGAGTCTGCGCTTCATAGTCTCCCCCTCGAGAGCCGCTGATCGGTTTTGAAGCCCAATAACTGTGAGTGTGCGCGAATATAGTTATGTTGTGCGCGTTTTGTCAAGCAGGTTGTTCATATTTGATCGAAAGCTCGACGGAATAGACGCTCTTTGCTCGCATTGGTTATCAGAAGGATTGATCCGCAGCCGGAAAATTGCAATGCTCAGTTCTTAGCGGAATTCGCGTTGGTGATGTTGTGATCGCGGAAGAATTGTTCGCGATGGACCCTGTCTCGAAACGCCTCAGTTCCGCCTGATTTCGTGGTAGAGAGCGCCCCGGCCATATTTCCGTAGGTGAGACACGTTTCAAGGTCGGCTCCGCGAACATACTGTGTCAGGAATCCGGCGTCAAAACTGTCGCCGGCGCCGATCGTATCCACCGTATTCACTCTCACCGGAATTCCACGGAACTGCTCGTTTCCGCGCTGCGCGATTGCGCCCTCCGGGCCAAGCTTTACGACAACCACAGAAACCCTCTGCGCGAGCCGCGCCAACGCGCTTTTCAAATCACGCTCACCGGAAATCTTTAGAGCTTCTCTCTCGTTAGGAAGTAGCACGTCCACATAGGGAAGCACTTCGCGGAGACAGTCCCATCGGTCTTCAGGATCGTCGTTTGTGTCCATTGAGATGGTGAGTCCGGCTGTTTTTAACTTTTTGAAAAGCTCTGCCACGCGAGGTCGCAACGCGTTTTGCAGATAAAAAGATGACAGGTGGAAGTGGCGCGCGGAGCAAAGATAGTCGAGGTCCAGGTCTTCGTATGTGAGCTGGGAAATGGTGCCGAGATACGTGAGGATGTTCCGCCACGTTCCGTGATGGAGGATCACGGTAAGTCCGCTGCCGGTGTTGTCCGTAGAACGGCGGACGCGCGAAACATCGACTCCTGCTTCGGAAAGCCGGTCGAGGGCACTCGCTCCCAGCGAGTCGTTTCCGATGCGGGAGATGAATCCAACGCGGTTTCCGAGAGCAGCCAGATTGTGCGCGACAATAGCGGACGAGGCGCCGAGCGTGAGGGCCATGTTGCTGGCGATGAGTTCGCGCTCCGCGGCCAATTCGTTCGGCAATCCGTAAAGAATCAAATCGAGATTCAGTTCTCCGGCGATGGTGACATCAAGTTGGGGCATGTCGCGCGGCTCGATTAATCTGCCAGAAGGACCACTCGGCTTAAGTTCGCGGGCCGGTCAGGATCAAGGCCTTTTCCCATGGCAGTGTAGAAGCCTACCAGTTGTCCTGCGAAGACGAACGGCGCAAGGCAGGAGATTTCGGGGAGAGCGCAATCGAGTTCGACAATGAGATCGGCTGCAGCCCGCGCGCGCCGCGAGATATGGTTCGCAACGACCAATGTTTTTCCGCCAAGCTCTTTGATCTCTTCAACCACTTCCACCTCGGCAGCGTGATTTTTCTCCGACAGCAAAAAAGTGACCAGGACCGCGTCGTTCACGATCGACTTGGGGCCATGGCGGAATTCAAGAGTATGGAAAGATTGTGCGTAAGTACGCGACATCTCCATAACCTTGAGGGCCGATTCGCAAGCGAGCCCATAATACGGGCCCTGGCCCAGGCAGACATAGTCGGAAAACGGATTGTGATTTACAAATTCGCGTACTTTGTTAGGCAGATCAGCCAACACCTTCTCCGCAAGTGTGGGCAGCTCTCGAAAACTTTGCAGCAGGGTTGTATCTCCTGCAAGGGTTGCCGCCAAGTACTGCAGCGCGAGCAACATTGACGTAAACGAACGGGTCATCACTGTGCTTTGTTCATCGGCCGCGGGCAGCAAAATGGAAGCGGTCGCTATGGATTCCAACTTCTCTCTGCTGGCACAGGAAACAGCAAGGGTCGGGATTCGCTTTTCGTTAAGGACTTGTGCGACGCGCAGGACTTCCGAGGTCTTGCCGGAACGCGAGATCAGGACGGGGACAAACTCCTTCATGCTGTCGAAAATCAAATCAGGAAAGAGCAAGATTTCAGAGGCGGGGACTGCCCTCGCTCTGGTTCCGGTAATAGCAATCCAACTCGCGGCTGCCGCCTGGGCGATGTAGTAACTCGATCCGCAGCCGACGAATATCCATTCGGAACTCTTGGCAAAACGTTTTCCGATTTCGCGAATGGCGTCGCCTTCCTCCAATCGCTTCAAGCAGTCCGTCCAGCACTCTGGCTGGGAAAGTATTTCGGCAAGGGAGTATGCGCCCAATCCTGAAGAAGGTGACTGCGATTCATCCATAGGCGTCAAACTCGGCAAGGGAACCTCAGGCTAGTCTGTATGTGAGCGATTGTCAACTTTGTTGTGTGAATATGCGTGATTCGTTGCTTTTGACACCAGCCGAGCCGGCAACAATCACCTGTAGCCCAGCGTCGCGAAGCTCATTTATGTAGTCGGGATCAGTGCCGGAGTCAGTAATCAGGATGTCGATATCTTTCACCGGCCCGACAAACGCGAAGCGCTGCCGGCCGAATTTCGTGTGATCGGCCAGCGCAATGCGCGTCTTCGCGGCCCGGGAAACCATGCGTGTGATCTGAGCTTCGGCATGATGCGCAGTCGAGATGCCGTACTTCGGATCGATTGCGCTGACGCCCAAAATAGCTTTGTCCAATCGGATCTCTGACAAAGCACGCTGGGCCCATTCGCCGGAGAGGCAGAAGGTATCTTTCATCAGGTCGCCGCCGGTACACATGACAGTGACGCCCGCGCTGCGCTGCAGTTCACAGACGATGGTGGGAGAATTTGTTACCACCATCAGACGGTGTCGGTGAACGAGACGCCGGGCCAACTCAAAAATGGTGGTGCTGCTTTCAAGAAAAATGGTGTCTCCATCGAGGACGAATTGCTCCGCAGCACGGGCGATTTGCCGTTTTTCTTCGTTCTCGCTTCTCAGCAGCGCGTCATAAGTGGGCTGAAAATTTGTACTCGACATGCGCGAAACCGCTCCGCCATGTGAGCGCACCAGAACACCTTCCTGCTCGAGTGCAGCGAGGTCACGCCGAATGGTGGCGGCGGTCACTTTTAGTTGGTCGCAAAGTTCGGAGGCAGAGACGGTGCGCTGCGCGGTTAAGATTTCGCGGATTTGAAAACGCCGTTCTTCGGCCAGCATTTTGGAATGAAATTGTACGTTAAAGCAGGTGAAAAGAAAGCATGCTTATTTTAGTCCCTGCAACAACTTACCTGAAGAAACTGTAAGCTGGTTGCGCGGATTTCCGCAATATTCGCTAAGATTCAATCCTAAACAGACACTCTAGTACGAAAAACGCCAGATTGTAATAGGGGTGGGAAGCCGGTTTATCGCAAGACGCTCGTCGGACGATGAGGAGGAACTCTCCAGCGCCGAACCCTCAAATGGCCCGGACGATAGCTACTGCAATAACAACCCACGAATCACTCGCGACTCGCGAACGAACGAGTGCTTCTTGGAATGAGCACAAATCCGAACGTTACCAATCACCAGCCACGAGACACGAGTCACGAACCCTGGTCGAACTATGGTTCTCTCACCACTCGAACCGTACTCCGAACTGGATGCTGCGCGGGTTGTATCCTTCTGCGGTTGACTCGACAAGACCGAACTCGTCGTTGCCGGGAGCGTACTCAGTGTCTGGCGGCGCAAAACGCGGGGTGTTGAACGTGTTAAACACCTCTGCGCGTAACTGGAGAGTCATTCCCTCGCGTGGCGTGAATTCTTTGTAGAGATTGGCATCGAAGTTATGAATACCGTCAGTTCTCAGTCCGGAGAAATACCGGGGAGCATTGCCGGGGACCTGATCGCCCGGGTCAGCGAAACAGTTGATATTCAAAACTGGAACCTGCGTAACAGCAGCACGGTTCGATCCCACTCCTGTGCCACCTCCACAGAGTACGTTCGGGCGTTGGTTGCCATCCTGAAGTCGATTATTACCC
>DATBIE010000050.1:0-12347 GCA_036557105.1 Terriglobales bacterium | reverse complement strand
ATTTGCATTCCTATACTCATCGCAGGCTTGCCGCCGTATTCGCAAAGCGCGAACCGCAAAGCGAACCAGGACTGGGCGGCTTACGGCGGCAATCCGGATAAGACACACTATTCACCTCTCAAGCAGATCAACAAATCAAATGTAGATCAGCTTGAACTTGCCTGGTCGTACGACACCGGAGAAACCGGTGGCCTGCAGACCAGTCCCATCGAAGTTGGCGGAGTACTCTACGGAATCTCTCCTTCCCAAAAAGTCTTCGCCATTGATGCCGCCACCGGCAAGCTGAAGTGGAAGTTCGACTCCGGCATTCTTGGGACTCAGCCCGACCGAGGTCTCAGCTATTGGGCAAGTCCCGACAATCAGGACCGACGGATCATTGTCGGAGTAATGAACTGGGTCTACGAACTGCACGCCGAAACCGGTCACCCCATTCCAACTTTCGGCAATCAAGGCCGAATTGATCTTCGCGAAGGTCTTGGCCGCGATGTCGCCACGGGCTTTATCGCCCTAACGAGTCCCGCCGTTGTTTACAAAGATCTTTTCATTGTCGGCGGCCGTTTGCCGGAGACTTTGCCCGCCCTTCCTGGCGACATTCGCGCATACGATGTTCGTACTGGAAAAGAACGCTGGAGCTTTCACACAATTCCCCACCCCGGCGAATTCGGTTATGACACCTGGCCTAAAGACGCATGGCAGAAAAGCGGCGGCGCAAATAACTGGACTGGAATGACCGTCGATCAGAAGACTGGAGTCGTGTATGTCCCAACAGGTTCTGCCGCTTTTGATTTTTATGGAGGCGATCGACTCGGCAACAACCTATTCGCCGATTGCGAGATTGCGCTCAATGCGGAAACTGGAGAACGCATCTGGTCCTTCCAGGGCGTGCATCACGACATCTGGGATCGCGATTTTCCATCGCCTCCGGTTCTAATCACGGTCAAGCGCGACGGCAAAAAGGTGGAAGCCCTCGCGCAAACGACAAAGCAAGGCTTTGTTTATGTTTTCGACCGGGCGAACGGGAAACCGCTCTTTCCCATAGAGTACCGAAAGTATCCTGGCAGTGATTTGCACGGGGAAGTCGCCGCCGCGGAACAGCCGTTACCAACGAAACCAGCTCCCTATGCACGGCAGCATCTGACCGAAGACATGCTCACGAACCGCACGCCTGAGGCGCACAAGTGGGCGCTGGAACAGTTCCGAACTTATCGCAGCGATGGTCAATTTATTCCGCTCAGCACGGGTAAAAACACGATCATTTTTCCAGGCTTCGACGGCGGGGCAGAATGGGGAGGCCCGGCGTACGATCCCGAAAAAGGGATTCTGTACGTAAATTCCAACGAGATGGCATGGGCGGTCGAACTTGCCGAGAATACCGGAGATCAGGCGACTGGCAAGGGAATCTACCAGAGCCAATGTACGATCTGCCATCGTGACGACATGAAAGGTTCACCGCCGCTTTTTCCATCTCTGGTTGGTGTGCGTGACCGCATGACGCAAGACCAGATCAAGGAGAGAATCCAAAAGGGTAAGGGGCGGATGCCCGCCTTTCCCAATCTCACTGCCGATGAAGTGAACGCCCTCGTACTGTTCGTCAGTGAAGGAGAGAACAAAGAAATATCAGGTAAGCCTGTACAGCCGCAGATGGGCTATCGCTTTTCCGGATATACCAGATTTTTGGAGTCGCAGCGCTATCCGGCAATCGCTCCCCCGTGGGGAACACTGAACGCGATCAATCTGAATACGGGCGAATACGAATGGAAAGTTCCGCTGGGAGAATATCCTGAACTCGCTGATCAGGGAATGAAGAACACGGGCAGCGAAAATTATGGTGGACCGATCATTACTGCCGGTGGTCTGCTCTTCATCGGCGCGACGAACTACGATAAAAAGTTCCGCGCCTTCGATAAATCCACCGGAAAATTGCTGTGGGAAACGACCCTGCCTTTCTCCGGCAACGCTACGCCCATCACCTACGAAGTTGACGGCAAACAATACGTAGTCATCGCAGCCGGCGGCGGCAAAGATACGAAATCGGCATCCGGCGGCGTTTACGTGGCATTTGCTCTGAAGGAAAAGAAATGAATCGACGTGAATTTTCGAAAACGATGGCGGCATCTGCGGCGCTGCTGGTGCCGCAGATCAGTCGCGCAGCCTCGCCTACTCGGATCGAGCCTGCCACTCATCGCACGCCGGCCCTTCGCGAGTTCGAGAAGCTGCAGTTCGGTGTTTCCTTCCACTTCAGCATGAACACTTTCACCGGCAACGATTATGAGACCGGCAGTGTTCCTGCGAGCACATACAATCCAACGCACCTTGATGTTCGGCAATGGATCCGGGAGGCCCACAACTTAGGCGCGAAATATGCGGTGCTCACGGCCAAGCACATGTCGGGTTTTTGCCTGTGGGACGCAGCCAATTACGACTATGATGTCGCCGCAAGTCCAAACAAGACTGATGTAGTCGCGGAATTCGTAAAGGCTTGCAAAGAGTACGGGCTCACGCACGGCTTCTACTACTGCATCCTGGACCCGCACAACGAAGGCAAGTTCGACTGGGACATTCCTGTCAAAGAAGACTATTACAAGCTCATCAAGCGACAGTTGACTGAACTGCACAGCAAATATCCGAACACGTTCTATCAATTTCTCGATATCACCTGGAAGGTCTCAGACGATCAACGCTGGGAATTGTACGAACTGATCAAGAAGTACAGTCCGCATAGTGTCGTCGTGATGAACCAGGCGTTCTACCAAAGCAAGCGGAACCTGGGCCGCATTTGCGAGCCCAAGAGCTGGCCAACCGACGTGATCAATGGCGAAGATCAGATGCCGCCGCCCGAAGGCCACGATCCCCATGTTAAGTTTCAGGGGAAAACTTACTACATGCCGATGGAAGCATGGATTCCGACTGGCCCGCCGTACAAGCCCATGCCGCCGATGCACAGCTGGTTCTGGCGCCCCGGATTTGTAACGCAGAGCGCGGAAACAATCGCATCTGAATATTCGGATTGCCGCAAGCGTAATTCGAATCTTCTGCTGAATCTCTCTCCTGACACTACTGGGAGATTGCCCGAAGAAATGGTGAGCAAGCTGCGCGAAGCCGCGAAAATTATCAAGAAGTCTTAAGAGAGCTCTGCCGCAATTCCCTAACTAGAGCTTTTCTTCGTCAATCGGCTCAGCGCAAACTCAGTCGGCGGCGCTTTCAACCCCAGCACTGCATCGCTCGCCATGTCGCCGATTGCGGGCCCATGTTTGAATCCGTGCCCCGATCCTCCGCCGACGATCCATACGTTCTCCGCTTCAGGATGATGGTCCAAAATGAAGTTCTGGTCTGTTGAGTTCTCATACTGGCAGACGCGGCTTTCAACCAATGGCGCATCGGCCAATGCGGGAAATCGCGTCCGAAGATAAGCGCGTGCGGCGGCCAACCCCTCAGGCGACACTTCGCGCTGCATTGTGGTGGGATCAATCGTCGCACCACGCATATCGTCTGCAATCTTGAAACCGCGCCAGTGGTTTCCCGGGATGCCGTAGAACCAGTGCCTGCCGGGAAAATCGTCGAGGTCGCGCTTGCTGTCGTCGCTCCACACGGGTAGTTGAGTGTCTGTGAAGCGCAAATCTCCCGCGGCCGTGCCGAAGAAAAAAACTTCCTGACGAGTCGGCGTGATCGTCGGCGCCAACAATGGAAATAGCTTTCCGAGCCACGGTCCGCACGCGAAAACGTAGGCGTCAGCTTTGAGTTCCTCGCTGGAGTTGAGCTTTATCTCGCGCATGTTGCTAGATGCGATCTGTCCCGCAGTCACCTGCGCCTGCCGGTATTCGCCACCTTGTTTGATGAATGCATTCAGTACCGCCTCACACCCGCGCCGCGCCGCCAAATAGCCTGATTCTGGTTCGTACACGCTCCATGAGATTCCATCGAAGTTGATTTGCGGCCACCGCTTCGCGCATTCCTCTGCCGAGAGCTTCTCAAAGCGCACACCGGCTTCGCTCATCAGTGGCAGCGCTGCACGCTCATAGGAGTCGTCCGCCCCTGCCATCCAGAGCACACCGGTACGAAAAAATAGCTTCAGATTCCAGCGACGCTCGTACTCCGGCCAGAGCTTAAGGGCATGCGCCGCCATTTGCGTATAAATCCGTCCGGAGCCATAGGTTGCCCGAATGACGCGGGTTTCGCCACCAGAACTGGAGCGTGAGTTTCCTGGCCCCCAGGCGTCAAGCAACGTGACCTTCGCGCCCTTTTCCAGTAGCTTCAGCGCCGTCCAGCCGCCGAACGCGCCTGCGCCGATAACGATGATCGAACGATGCCGGGAATTTGCGAATGAACGTGATCCGATCAGATATGCCCCCGCAACAGCGGAACTCTTAAGAAATGTACGTCGCGAACTAATTGTGCCAGCAGAAATCATGGAAAATTCTACAATGCAGCTTCGTTCACCCGAAGCGGTCGCTGCTAGAACGTCCGCCAGCAAAACTGCTTGACAATAGTTCGCTTTGGCAGCTATACCCGAGAACAGGATGAAACGTTTCATTTTCTCTCAAACCCGTGCTTTTGTCGTCTGTTCTTGCGAAGGCGCGGCCTCCAGCCTTCGTCCGGTTCCGGCGTCCAAGATCGCTCTCGTTTGCGGAGGCCATTTTGTACTTTCCCACTGATTTCACCACCGCTCTGGTGATGACCATCTTCAGCGCGGTCTTCTGGGGCTCGTGGGCCAACACCTACAAAGGCACACGGCAGTACCCCTTCGAACTTTTCTATTGGGACTACATCGTCGGTGTCGTCGTGTGCTCCCTCGGATTCGCTTTTACAGCCGGAAGCTCCGGACATGTGGGCGAATCTTTCCTAGTGAATGTTCAGGCTGCTGATATCGGGAACATCGTCGCCGCCTTGGTCGGTGGATTCATCTTCAATATCGCGAATCTTCTGCTCGTGGCCGGAATCGCGCTCGCAGGGCTGGCTGTAGCCTTTCCCATTGCGATTGGAATCGCGGTTGTCGAAGGTGTGGTCCTGAGCTATGCGCTGCAACCAAAGGGCAGCGCCGCCTTTCTCGCCATGGGAGTAGCTCTGGCATGTGCCGCAATCATCTTTGATGCATTCGCATACAGGCGACTTCAAAAGAACGCACCCGCAGTCTCACGAAAGGCGATCGTAGTGAATGTCGTCTCCGGCCTTCTGATGGGGGCATTTGCGCCGTTTGTCACGAAGTCTCTCACTGCTGGACATCCTCTCACGCCATACAGCGTCGCTGTGTTTTTCAGTCTGGGCGCGTTTCTGTGCTGCTTCGTGATCAATCCGTATTTAATGAAGCACCCGTTACTTGGTGAACCGGTTTCTTTTTCCGGGTTTTGGAAGGCAAGCACCAAAGATCATTTACTCGGCCTGTTCGGCGGAATCGTCTGGGGATTTGGCGGATGTTTCAACTTCATAGCTGCCGGCTTTGTTGGTGTACCCATTTCGTATGCCATTGGCCAGTCGGCTCCGATGATTGCCGCGCTGTGGGGAGTCCTGGTCTGGAAAGAATTTCGCAGCGCCGACAAAAAGGCTTGGGCCTATTTGACGTTGATGTTCGTTACTTACATCGGCGCGGTTTCGGTAATTGCTCTGGCTTATCGGGGGTGACTCCCGATGAGCGCGTAGTAATCGAGGAAGAGGAATAGACATCTCGCTATGGCTAACATCGTAGTCGTCGGTAGCCTCAATATGGACATGGTGGCAACTGCCCCGCGCATTCCCGTGATTGGAGAAACCATCATCGGTACTGACTATTTCACTCAGCCGGGAGGTAAAGGCGCGAACCAGGCCTACGCGGTTGCCCGACTCGGCGGAAGAGTTGCGATGATCGGTTGCGTCGGCGATGACGAATTGGGAAGGCAAATGCGGGGCAATCTCGCCGCGGTCGGTTGCGATATCGGAGAGGTGCGTGTTGAATCCGGATCAAGTGGAGTGGCGGTAATTTGTGTTTCGGCAACTGGAGAGAACTCCATCATCGTAGTTTCTGGTGCGAACGCAAGGTTAAAGCCCCAACATGTACTGCAATCGAGGGCCACTTTTTTGAACGCCAAGGTAGTTCTCTTGCAATTGGAGAGCCCGCTGGAAACTGTAATCGCTGCGGCGAAAGCCGGGCGGGAATGCGGTGCGATCGTCGTTCTCGATCCGGCTCCAGTGCCTGAGGTCAAACTGACACCGGAACTTCTTCGCAACATAGACATTCTTACGCCCAACGAAGTCGAGGCTGCGAGCTTAGTCGGTCGTTTGCCAAATCGACTTACTCCTGATGAGGCTGTAGAGCTGGGAAGCGAACTGCGCAAACAATGGACGCCGACTGTAATCATGAAGCTGGGAGATCAAGGATGTGTGATTGTGTCACCCGATAGCCAGACGCTCCTTCCAGCGCCGCACGTGAGGGCTGTGGATACGACGGCTGCCGGGGACGTTTTCAACGGCGCTTTGGCCGTGGCGATCAGCGAAGGCAAGAACCTGCGCTCCGCCTGCGAATTTGCCAATCGCGCCGCCGCTATTTCGGTAACACGCGCAGGTGCGCAAGCTGCCGTTCCCCTTCGCGCCGAAGTGGAAACTATCGCCACAAACACGGCCAGTGCTGTGAGCTATTAGGAGCTCTCGAAGCTTAGGCGAGCGCGTGCTTGCGGCTGCTTTTTAAGCCCGCTTGCCGCGGCGGAGCAACCGAGTGCCGAATCTTTAGTTCTGTCGGCAGGACAATATGCTGCGTGGCCTGATACGGCGATTGCATCCTCTTTATGAGTAATGCGGCGCCGCGTGCACCCATTTGGTATCCGGGTTGAAAAACTGTGGTAAGCGAAGGGTCGGTGAGTTCGGCAAATTCAGTATCGTCGAAACCAACGACAGAAACATCCCCCGGGCATCGCAGCCCAGCTTCGCGCAGCGCAGAAAGAACACCTAGCGCAATCAGATCGTTGCCGCAGACTACTGCCGTGGGTTGCGGCCTTTGCTGCAATAGAATCCGCATCTTTTCATAGCCGCTGAGTCGATCGAACCTTCCCTCCTGAATATATTCAGGCGTGACCTCGATCTTTGCTTTGCGCAGGGCGGCACGAAAACCTTCCAGGCGAGCCACCGCATTTCGCAAATGGAGCGAGCCGACGATCATCGCAATTGCCCGGTGCCCGAGTTGAATCAGGTGTGTCGTCGCAGCGAAAACTCCGTCAGTGTTATTCACAGTCACGCTGTCTCCCATCCATTCCTCAGGACGGCGGTCAAGGCAAACTGCCGGGACATCTCGCAATTCCGGATACATGCTCGGCACTGTCTTGCTACGCTCCGAGGGAATCAGAATCAATCCGGCAGTGCGGTATGACTGAAGATCGCGTAGGTACGATTCTTCCTTGTCGCTGTCGTTGTCTGTATTGCACAACACCAGGCGGAAGGAGTTCTGAAAAGCCACATCCTCGACGCCGCGAACCACCGCTGGGAAGAACGGATTGGTAATGTCCGGGATTACCATTCCGATCATTGGCGTCCGGTTCTGGCGCAGGCTGCGGGCAAGTAGACTCGGCTTGTATCCCAATGCGCGGATCGCTTCCATCACCCGCTTGCGTGTAGCCGGTCGCACCGAAACATTGCCGTTGATTACATTCGAGATCGTGCCGAGAGACACGTCGGCTTTGCTGGCGATGTCCTTGATGGTGACCCGTCCTGCGCGAGTGCGTTTCTTGTTCTTCATACGCAGCCCGTCTATTGAAGCATCCACTCAGCTTTCTGGCAACGGGCCACGATGGCTTCATTGTGGCGGCGTCTCTCTCCTGGCTAGACGAGTGTTCCGAACGTTCCTTGCGGGGGCCGCGCTCAATCGGCGTGTGTCTTCGAAATTCTGGGAGATTGAGACAGCCCTGCCGACCCTGGAATCATCTTTGTTGTGGGAGTGTGAAAAACAATGCCAGATAACGCCAGAGACATACTTCAGAATCTCATCGAAACCTGCCGCGACGGCGAAACAGGATACCTGCACGCTGCAAGCCTGGCCCGTGATTCGGAACTGAAAAACTATTTCCAGCAGCAAAGCTTGGAACGTGCCCGCTTTCGGGTCGAACTCACAGATGCCATCACGCGGCTTGGAGGGCCCGACCCCGACACGAGTGGTAGTAGCGCGGCCGTGCTTCACAGAGCGTGGTTCGAACTCAAAGATGACTTCGGAGGAGGAGATCACACGCTGCTGGAAAGCGTTGAGCAAGGAGAGGACAGCGCAAAAGCGAGCTATGAAAATGCGCTGCACGCGCAATTCCCCGCGGGAATCGAGGAGTTGGTGCGCACTCAATACGCCAGCGTGAAGACTGCGCATGACCGCGTCCGCAGGTGGAGGGATGAAAAGGCGGCTTGAGTCATTGGCAGGGCTGGAGCCTATGAAACGGACTTGGCGGCGATATTGAGTTTGGCCAATGGCCCAAAACACGATTGGGAGTTTCCAATACGGTCCCCACGGCAGGCACACGGTTTCCGTTGAGTGATCACCCGTACGAGATCAATCTGGCCGCCATCTATGCCAAGATTCCGCTGACAATCGGTACACCGGCTCACAGTCGAGTCGACGGATCACAGCGGGTGTTCTTTAAGAAAACGATTTACGTCAGTTTCGCGAGTCAGGCGGAGTGAGGCGCAGACGGCTAACCGACAGTTACGGCAGCGACCTCGTAGTCGTCGACTCGAGGTATGGTGAAACGCAACACCGAGCCGTCCAGTCGAAAAGGAACGGATTTTTCGGAGCGAAGCAGGTCCACGGATTTCACTCGCACTCCGCTCGGCAACTCCATACTGACAACTTGCCGACCCAGCGGGTAAATGCTGCTCAGCCAACCTTGGTACGCGTTAGGGTTCGTGTAATTCAGCAAATGAATGGCGTAACCAGGCGTAGTTTCCCACGCGAAGAACTCGAGTAGTCCATCGCCGTCAACGTACACGACCGTCTGACCCTGAGTGATCCAGCGGATGGTGTTGTGCACCAAGCGCAGAAGATCGCCGTGGCCAGTGAGCCAGAAGGTTCGTTCGATGTCTCCTGGAAAGTAGGCGATACGGCTGGAGCCAACTTCACGCAGTACTACTGCTGGCTCATCGGTATGCGAGACCGGTGGATAGGCCAATTCCGGAGGATAATTCACGAAACCAGGAACGACAGTGAGAACCGGATCTGTTACTGGTTTCAGAGGCACACGGTTTTGCGCACCCGGCAGCCAGTTTGTGTTTGAGAAGCCGTCAAGGATGGGATGACTGCGTTCGATACGGCCATAGTAGGCGTTGCCGTTCGTTCCGATAACATCTCCAGCTTTACTGATGCCGAGCACGTCGGCGAGGCCAAATTCCTCACGCCGCTGCAGGTTTTCGTCGTACAGACCGGCTTCGAAACTTGCCATGATTGACCCGCCTGCATGTACGTAATCGCGAATCTGCTGGCACTGGCGGTCGCTAAGCATAGCAATGTTCGGCAGAAGCAAAGCACGATATTTGCGGATTTGCGCGAGTCCGAGGCGATCCTCGTGTACGAAGTCAAAGGCAAATCGGCCGTTGAGGAGCGCTGCATAGATCCCGTGTGTCGTCTCGCGCATGTAGTCGTGAGCATGAGCGGCGGGAGGGGCGGGATATAGAAGTTGCGTACTCTGTCCCATGACGACGCCGATATTTGCGAGGGACCGACGGGGCCTCAGGTGCGCATCGTGTTTCTTCGCCCACTGGAAATAATCCGAACCCACCTTCTGCCAGCGGCGATCTTCTCCGAATCCCGCCTCGGAGCCGATGAAGTGGTAATAGAGCGCCATCCCGCTAGCCACCGTTTCGTTGAACCACATTGTCGCCTCAGCGGGGTTTTTCGAGGCATTGCGCCATCGGACTGTGCCTGTCGAGTAAGCGGCTGAAACATTTGCGGCGAATTTTCCTTCCATCATGGCGTTGCACACGCGGCCTTGCAGGCTGCAACCCC
This sequence comes from Terriglobales bacterium, assembly GCA_036557105.1. GTDB lineage: Bacteria > Acidobacteriota > Terriglobia > Terriglobales > Acidobacteriaceae > Gp1-AA145. The sequence goes on along the minus strand of DATBIE010000050.1, from coordinate 2,407 downwards.
AGACCACAGGATCATTTGAGGTGCGACCCTGATTGTCGGCTTGGAACCAGGCTGCGATTTTGCCAAGAAGATCGAGATTGGGGCCGCAGCGGACATTGCCACCGAGGTTTGCAAAGTAAAAGCTGTCGGCCTTCTTTTCCTTAGCAATAGCGTCGTACTTATGCCACAACTCGAGAACCCGATCGTTGAAGATGCGCCAGTACGCAGTAGTGGTGGGCGGTGGAAGCTTGCTACAGATGGCGCAATGGCAATCCGGCAAACTGCCGATGGGAGGCCATCCGTTGGTGTAGAAGCAATCCACATCGTAGAGCGAATTAATTTCGCGCATGATAGCCGGAACATAATCGTCCATATAGCTGGTGAACATGCAGGTTTGGAACAGGCGCGAGTCTTCGGAATTGCGCAGAACCGATCCATCGGCGTGGCGCATGGCCCATTCCGGATGCGCTTTAAGAGCATCATCCCAATTCAGGTCAGGACTCATGCGGGCGACCACGCGCATTCCCCGCTTGCGGGCGGCAGCGACACACTCACCGAAAAAGTCACGGCCATTGAGAAATTTCCCGTGCCGGTGGAACTGGACCTTTGAGGGATAAAAGGCGAGGATTCCGGTAACACTGATGAAGACAATGTCGGCGTCCGCCGAGTGCCAATAGTCCGCCCATTCTTCGATGTTCATTACGGCCGGATCATGCTCGGTCATGTTGCTTTGACCGACACGACGGATGTTCTGCTGCCAGGGCAGGGTGGATGGATCGACCGGAGCGAGCCTGGCTGGCAAAGGAACAAGTTTCGGAGGGGTGCCGCTGATGGCCGCCTCGGCGATCGTGTCCGCCGAGATCGTTGCAGGGTTAAGTGTCTGGATCGCGGCCGCCAATGGAAGAGAAGCCGTGCTGGTCTTGAGGAAAGTGCGCCGATTAAGCATGCGGTCCATTATTGCCGATCAGCGACGTTTCGTACTGAAGTAGTTCGGTTTACGGATTTTCCTGAACCCTCAGGCAGCAGGAGACCACTGCTATCAGCTGCGATCTACTACTTAACCTGCAAATAAGTAAGCCCTAGTGGTCGGAGCAGGAATGGACGTCATCATCGGACGCTGTTCGCGACTTTCGGCCCAGTGATTCCTGGCCAGTCATCCGTACGAAACGGAGAAGCGGGCAGTCCCTCTTTGTTGAAAAGATTGCAATCCGGACTGTCACCCCAGGCATAGCGCACTGCCACAGGATCCGGTACCTGATTGCTTGAGACAACTACGCTGTCGCCTTGAATCGCGGCATCTGCCCAATGGAAGTTCCGGTCCGGGCCCGCGACCGAAAACCCGACGAGTGCCGGACCATCCTTTGCAACCAGCCCGCCACCGACATGCGAAAACTTGACCACGATTTTACTTCCTTCTACTTTCATTGACTGATACAGCGGCCCGGAATATGTAATGTTCTCGCCGTAGGTAGTGCCCAACGCCCAAAGCGCAAGCCGTTGTCCAACTTCCATTTTGCGATGCGGATGGAGGTTTTTGGGATCCCCTACGTCGATCGCGACCGCAAGCCCAGTGTCTGGAACATTGCGTTCTGTCAAAAACTCCGCCTCTCGCAGTTCCGCCCATGCCGATTCAGTCGGCTCCTTCGGCACGGCGCCGTGATTGGGTAATTGAACGATCAGGAACGGAAATCTCGAATTGGACAAGTCACGCCAATTTTTAATCAGCGTCGGCAGGAGCTGGCGATACTCGAATGCGCTGAGCGCATTGCCTTCGCCCTGATACCAGATTGCGCCGCGAAATTTGTAAGGCATGAGTGGTGCAATCATTCCGTTAAATAAATCCGAATCGTTGAGCGGTGGGTACCCGGTTTTTGGCATGGCTTGGATCACAAATCCCGTAAGCGAATTGACCGTCAGCTCTTCTACCACGCCCCAGCCGTCCTGATGTAGATCGCTGAACCGAACTACAACAGGATTCCATTGATCACTGGCTTGCATGATGTGGCTCGAGTAGTCGTCCCAATCTGTGATGGTTGGCTGACGCGTGAGTACGCGAAATGAGCCGTTGCCACGTACCCAAAACTGAATACCGGCATACGCCGACAAGTCGACCGGAGAATCATCTATGTGAAATCGAGCAACCAACCGCGAGTCGTCGGACGCGTCCATGCCTCCTGCGACCCTGGCCGCAAAACCGGAGCCGTTGTGTCCCGGAGGGACAAGATTGAACGAGGTTTGTTGAGCGCTGTCCCAACTGTATGACCAGTAGCCTCCGAGTGAATCGCGGGAAGTGCCGTCATCGAAGGTGCTGAACTGTTCTGGATCTTCGGCGCCTTTGCGGAGTAGTTGAAAGTCATCGAACTCCAGATCAAATGGTTGCCTGGCGGCACTCGACGAACTTGCAGCGGGAGTAGGTGAGAATCCGGCT
>DATBIE010000049.1:0-6920 GCA_036557105.1 Terriglobales bacterium | reverse complement strand
TCGCCGCGAATTTTCTTGTCTTCCACGATTAACTTTCCGACCGTGACCGGCAGATTGAACCGTTTTGGCCCGGCGCTTCCGGGATTGAAATAAAGCACGCCGTTTTTCGTTTCCTTCTTCGGAGTGTGGCTGTGCCCGTATACGACCGCGTGAATTCCCGCTGCTTCCGGCTTCACATCAAGCTTTTCAAGGATGTGACGGACGTAAATCGTAACCCCGTCTATTTCGAGGAGATCGATCTCAGGAACATTTTCGGCCCATGCACCGTAATCTACGTTGCCTCGCACCACCGTGACGGGAGCAATCTCACGCAACCGCTCGAGAATCGCCGGATCGCCAACGTCCCCCGCGTGGATGATGTGTGTCGATCTCTTCAGTGCTTCGAGCGCCTCCGGCCGAAGGAGCCCATGAGTGTCGGAGATCACGCCGATGGTGGCCATTGTTGCATCTCAGCGAACTCAAACCATTTTTCTCCGCGTCCCCGGCGGTTAAAAGCCTCATAAACCTACTTCGCCACCACGGGCAAGATCAGCGCTGACGGATGCTCGCCATCATGCAGAATCACATTGGTCGCGGCCATGAATTTTTGTCGCGAAGGCTCCTGGTTCGTCTCCACGTACCGAAACTCGCCGGTATTCAAATTACGATCAAACCGCGGGAAGTTGCTGCTCGAGACTTCCAGGCGCAACACGTGCCCTTTCTTAAAGACATTGCTCGTGGCCCAGAGGTCGAGTGTCAACTTGTAGATCTGGCCGGGATTCATCAGCGTCGGAGTTTCGCGCGAGTCGCGGTAGCGGGCTCGGAGAATGCCTTCTGTCAGGTTCTGTGCAAATCCGTTCGGCCAGACATCGACCAACTTGCCCGTAAAATCGGTGTCGACCGCCGACGATTTCGTGTACAGCTCTAGCGTGACAGGCCCAGTGATTTCCGTGTCCTCAGTCATCGCCGGAGTCGAATACACCAACACATCCTCTCGCCCTTCAACTCCGCGTTGATCGCGAGGTCCCGCCTCCAAACGCTGCGACTCGCAACACAGCGGACCGCCAACGGTTGGAACAGGATTGGCCGGATCATAAATGTATTGATCGGCGGGTTCTTTTGCTGGCGCGGTCGTCGAAAGCGTTCCGTTGCCGTGCAGGGAATTCGCTTTCCCAGCTGAATGCAGGAAATATTTGGTGCTCTTTGCGCGCGCGAGCGGCCACGCGTCTTCGTCGCGCCATTGGTTCGCGCCCATCACAAAAATCTTGACCGGCTTACCATTCGCAAATTCGTTGTGCGCGCCCTTGAACAAATAGTCGTACCAATGCAGCGTGATCTCGTCTTCATCGATATGAGAGGCTGGGCCGAATTCGACATCACCCACGCGGGGACCGTTGCCGGCGTGCCCGCCCAGAATCACCATCAATTGCTGACCGTTTCGTGCTGCATCGCTTCCGCCGCGCGCCTTGATCCCTTCATAGTTGCGCAACGATCCACCAAGAAAGAGGTCGTACCAGGCGGCGACGTGCAGAGCAGGAACCTTGATATCCGCGAAGTGCTCCTCAATAGAAAGCGCTTTCCAGTAATCGTCGTAGCTCGGGTGCGCCAGCCAATCCAAGAAGTAAGGAGCAACGGATGCATTTGAGCCAAGATCGAGACGCTTTTCGAGATTAAGAATCGGATAGTCCGTCAGTGGTAGCTTCCAGATTCCGCCGACTGGATCATTCTGGTGCTCGACGAGTCGATCGTACGTATTTTGGGCGAGCCCTGATGTCCAGTCTTCGTTGAACCATTGCGAAAAAGCCCCACCCACGTAGGTCCAGTTCTCGTGATAATTGCTTGCCGTTACGATCGGGCAAATTCCCGCGAGATGTGGCGGGTGCGCGATGGCAGCCAGCATTTGGGTCCCGCCGACATAGGACCCGCCGAACATGCCCACCTTGCCGTCTGAATAGGGAAGCGCCGCAGCCCACTCCACCGTGTCATATCCGTCGTTCGGTTCGTTCTTGAAGGTGTACCACTCGCCCTCAGATGCATAGCGCCCGCGTAGATCCACGACAATGACGACGTAACCTTGCGCAGCGGCTTTCGATCCAAAATCAAAGTCATTGTCTTTGTTATAAGGCGTGCGCTGCAGGAGGACGGGAAATTTTCCGTCCGCTTTCGGGCGGTAGATGTCGGCTTTCAATTTGACGCCGTCGCGCATGGTGACAACAACATTGCGCTCGTAGGTTACGCCATATTGGTTGGCGGCGCGGGCAATTGTCGAGAGTGCAATGGCTATACCAAGTAAGAAGAGGCTTCGTTTCATTCACGTCTCCTACAAAGCGATTGCGGCAGGAAAGAGTATCAGACTTGCAAAGGCGAGCGGAAGAATATTGGATTTCCTGCGAAGAGCGATTCATGCCGGATTCGATTACTGGTAAATAAAGCGATTCAGTCCTCATTAGGTAGCGTTCCACATAGTCCCCGAACTCCCCGTAATTTATCCGCGACAAAACCTGACACTGATCCGCGCCCGCCTTGATCTGCCCCTGCTAGAATCGTTCGTTTGCTCGAACTCATCCATTTACATTAGAGGAGTACGACCTTGCCCGAAACAATCTATGACGTCGCGGTGATCGGCAGCGGTCCGGCAGGTTATACGGCGGCGATTCGCGCCGGGCAGTACGGCCTGAAGGCCGCTCTCATCGAAAAAGACCCATATCTCGGTGGCACTTGCCTGCACGTGGGCTGCATCCCGACTAAGGCCCTGCTTTTCAACGCCGAACTCTGGGACCATCTGAAAGATGCAAAGGAATATGGCATCGAAGGCATTAACGAACGCAAGCTGAACTGGAATGCAGTGCAGGAGCGAAAGACGAAGATCGTCGATAAGCACGCCAAAGGCCTGCAGTTCTTAATGCACAAGAATAAGGTGGACACGGTCACCGGCTTTGGAAAGCTTGCCGGTCCAGCGCAAAACGGGATACACACGATAGAGATCAAGAACGGCAGCAAGAACACGCAGCTCAAAACGAAGAACGTCATCCTGGCGATGGGATCGGAAGCAAGGATGATTCCCGGACTGCAGCCTGATGATCGCGTGCTGTCCAACATTGAGATTCTGAAAATGGGAGTGGTCCCTAAATCGCTGATCGTGGTTGGATCGGGCGCTGTGGGAGTGGAATTTGCTTCGATATTCAAGTCCTTCGATACCGATGTGACTATTCTGGAAATGCTCCCCCGTATGGTGCCGGTCGAGGATGAAGATGTCTCAAAAGAATTGGCCCGCGTCTACCGTAAACGTGGGATCAACTTCTTCGGTGGTGCGAAAGTCGAAAGAGTCGAGAAGACGAAAAGCGGCGTCTCGGTCACATTCACCGTTGACGGAAAACAGCAAAAGCTCGAAGCGGAAAAAATTCTGATCGCGATCGGACGCAAGCCATACACCGACGGGGTTGGTCTGGAGAAGACCAAAGTTCAGATGGAGCGCGGCTTCGTAAAGACAAATGAATGGATGCAGACCGCGGAGCCGGGCATCTACGCCATTGGCGATATTGTGCTGGGTACGCCGCAACTGGCACACGTGGGCGGGATGGAAGGCATTGTGGCGGTATCGAAAATTGCGAAGAAGGAAGACAAACCGATCGATCTGCTGAAAATTCCCAACGTGACCTTCTGCCATCCTGAAATCGGCAGTGTGGGCCTGACGGAGGCGAAAGCGCGAGAGCAGGGACATAACGTGAAAATTGGCAAGTTCCCGTTCACGGCAAACTCGCGGGCTTCAATCGTCGGCGAACATGAAGGTTTCATCAAAGTTGTTTCCGATGCAAAGTACGGCGAGATTCTCGGCGTGCACATCATAGGGCCGCAGGCGACGGAACTGATTGCCGAGGCCGTAACAGCGATAGAGCTCGAGGCGACCGTAGAGGATCTGATGTGGACAATCCACGCCCATCCGACGTTGGCCGAAGCCATGCTCGATGCGTCGAACAGCGTATATGGGCTGGCAATCAATGCATGAACCCTTGCGCAGCGGCATAAAATGAAGGTTCGAGACGTTATCAAACTGCTGGAGCAGGATGGGTGGTATCTGGACCGAACGCGCGGTAGTCATCGACAGTACAAACATGCAACCAAAGCAGGTTTGGTAACTCTGCCCGGCAAACCTGGTGACGACTTGGCCGCAGGTACTCTGAACAGCGTTTTGAAGCAAGCAGGACTAAAGAAATGAAAAAATACTTGGTGGTGGTTGAAGAGACCGGGACCGGGTATTCCGCATATTCTCCGGACCTCGAAGGTTGTGTTGCAACCGGGAAAACTCGAGAAGAAGTCGAGCGCGAGATGCAGCAGGCAATTGAGTTTCACCTCGACGGGATGGCGCGAAACGGCGACCCGGTACCTGAGCCCCACACATATTCCCGTTACGTGGAAATACCAACTGCTTGATTCGCGTGAATCCGTGTTAATCCGCGGTTAAGAATTTGATTTCCGTCCTCCAACTCGCCACCATTGACTACGCAACCGGCCTGCGCCTGCAAGAGAAGTTGGTTGGCTTGCGAAAAGATGGACGAATCGGCGACGTGGTTCTTCTCCTGGAGCACACGCCCGTAATCACTCTCGGTCGGAACGCCAAATCAGCGAATGTCCTGGTGTCTCCGGAATTTCTCGCCAAGCGCGGCGTTGAAGTTTTCGACTGCGATCGTGGAGGCGATGTTACATTTCACGGTCCTGGCCAACTCGTTGCGTATCCTGTGTTCGATCTGCGCGGATTCCCATCGGAAACCGCGATTCGCAAGACCCTGGGAGCAGTCGAATACGTGCGGCGTTTGGAGGAAGTCCTCATTCGCACGTGCGCAGAGTTCGGATTTCCAACACAACGGATCGCCGGGTTAACTGGAGTGTGGACAACCGCTGCCCGTGTGGGGACGGACGCCCTCGCCCGTCCGGTCGGGCAAGGCTCGACAGCTTTTAATGAATCCAAAATTGCCGCCATCGGCGTCCACATTTCTCGCGGAGTCACATCGCACGGTTTGGCACTCAACGTGAACACCGATCTCAGTTTTTTCAACCTGATCGTGCCCTGCGGAATTACGTCGAAGCCGGTCACATCAATGCAGAAGGAACTCAATCGTGAGGTGCCGCTGCAGGATGTAGCTCACGCCCTCAGCCGGAACTTCGGTACCGTCTTTCACAGCCAGATCTTGTGGCTCAACAACCTCGATTCGCTACTAGGGAACAATCTTGGCATCCCGATGCGTCCTCCCGAGAACCTACGCAAACTGAATGGCGAAGAAGATTCCGCCTGGGCGTAGCGCAACCGGACCATCACCAATCCCGCTGCGATACCAGAGTACAATCCAACGCATGAATTCTGTGCGGAGGGCTCCTCCACTTGCGGGAAACGTACTCGGTTCCATCCAGAATGATTTTGTTATTGCCGAATGGCACGACCCCGGAGGAGGATACGATCCGCCTCGCTTCATTGCGCCGCTCCATCTGCACCGCGAAGATGATGAAGCCTGGTATGTATTAGAGGGCACGCTTCGGCTGAAAATCGATGACGAAGAAGTCGAACTTCGCGCCGGCTCAGGGGCGATCGTCCCTCGCGGAACACCGCACACTTATTGGAACCCGGAGAAGGGCAGGACCCGCTATCTGCTCATGATGACGCCGAGAATTTACAGATTGATCCAAGGAATTCATACGATAACTGATCGCACGCCGACGGTAATGCAGGCACTTTTCGAGGACCACAATTCCGTGCTGCTAGCTTAGCCGTCGATGACTCACAGGATTTTGCCCGCTACTCGCGCGGGGAGTACGATTATGAGTCGCGATCCAATGAAGAGAAAATCCAAATCGGCGCGCTCAGAAAGGTCGGGCTCCAGAAACGGGGCGCAGCGTGTTTCGCCGAAGAACGGCCGGCCAAAAGCCAAGTCGGCTTCGACCAATGGAGCAAGGGGAACTACAACTACGCTTCCTCAGCAGCGCACTTATTCCATTCCCGATTTGCGGTTAGAAAAACCGAGCCTTAGTGTGCGCCAAATCCGTAAAGGCGAAGAGTGTTGCTATGAAGTTTCTGGCGATCTGAGCGCGCCCGCTCCGCCCATCCGTGATTCGAAGTACCTCAGCAAAGAGCAATGTATCGAAATTTACCGCTGGATGGTGCTCAACCGCAAGATGGAGCAGGCGCTTGAGAATCTCTACAAGCAAGGCAAAGTTGTCGGTGGGGTTTACTTCGGACTGGGACAAGAGGCTTGCTCGTGCGCATCGGCTTACGCTCTCGGCAAAGACGACTGGCTTGCACCGATGATCCGAAACCAAGGCGCGCTTCTTGTCCGCGGCTTTGAGCCTCGCGACATGATGATGCAGTACATGGCCAAAGCCGATTCGCCTACCAAGGGCCGCGACGGCACCTCGCATTTCGGCGATATCTATAAGCGTAATGTTGTCTCCCCAATTTCGATGCTCGGCGATCTGATTCCCGTGCTCGCCGGTGTTTCGCTCGGCGCGCGACTGCAAGGGAAAAATGTCGCCGTTATGACCTACATCGGCGACGGCGGACAATCCACAGGCGTGACCTACGAAGGTATAAACTTCGCCGCGGTACAGAAGCTCGGAGTTGTGCTGTTCATCGAGAGCAATCTATGGGCTTACTCAACCCCTTCGGAGATGCAGTACTGCGTTAAGGACCTCGCCGAGCGCGCCATCGGTTATGGAATTCCGGGAGTGATCATCGATGGCACGGACGCATGCCAGGTTTATGACGCCGCGCATGATGCGGTCGAGCGGGCCCATCGCGGGGAGGGACCTACGTTGATCGAAGCCAAGATGATGCGCATGAAAGGCCATGCCATCCACGACGCTGCCGACTATGTTCCCAAGCCGATGTTCGAGTATTGGCGCAGGCGCGATCCCATTGCGCGATTTGAAAATTACCTCGTGAATGTAAAGAA